>JAFGGR010000186.1 GCA_016930475.1 Clostridiales bacterium
AATCTCGACGTCATCAAGACGGCCGATTATATAATTGATTTGGGCCCGGAGGGCGGAGATAAAGGCGGAACCGTTGTAGCCACGGGCACTCCGGAAGATGTTTCCGGCAATTCCTATTCATATACCGGACAGTATTTGGCTCCGATCCTCAAGAAGGCTCAAGATTTCGGGCCTCGCTTGGATTCGGACATCAGAAAATTCAACGCCGTTGTCGAGAAAGATAAACTCGAGATCGCAACGGCTGTTAAACCGCGAAGAAGAAGAGTCGCGAAGAAAGATTAAGGAAAAATAAATGACAAAATGCGTGATTTGCAAAAAGAATGTTGCCGTGGTTTTTACGACCCGAATTGAGAACGGAAAACGCATCAGTGAAGGGCTTTGTTTAAAGTGCGCTTACCAGACCGGGATCGGCGGGATCGACGAGATGTTCGCGAAGGCCGGTATTAACGAGAAAAATATCGATCGGGTATCGGAACGATTGAACAATCTGATGACCGGAGTCGAAGGAAGCCAGCCGGAGGATATCTTCAAGATGCTGTTGGGATCCGAGGATTTGTTCTCGGACAATGGCTTAACGGAATCAAGCGATGAGTTTTCGGATGAAGAAGGAGACCCGCCGCTTTCCAACTTAGGGTTTCTCGAAATTGGGAATCAGGATCTCGGCGGGTCGTTTGACATGAATGACGAGGCCTTGAAATCAGAGGATTCCGAAGATATTTCGGATGGGATTCCGGGCAACGAGAAGAAAGCGGATCCGAGCGAGCCGAAGCAGAAGCAAGCCGCAGACCGAAAAAGAGAGCCCAAACTTCGTTTTTTGGATCAATTCGGATCTAATCTGACGCGTAAGGCGAAGGAAGGAAAGATCGATCGAATCATCGGCCGTGAGAAGGAACTTGAACGCGTCATTCAAATCTTGAATCGCCGTACCAAGAACAATCCGGCGATACTCGGTGCTCCGGGTGTCGGCAAGACGGCGATCGCCGAGGGATTGGCAGTACGGATCGCCGAAGGAAACGTTCCGGCGAAACTTCTGGATATGTCCGTGTATCTTTTGGATATGACGGCGATGGTGGCCGGCACGCAGTTTCGCGGCCAGTTTGAAAGCAGGATGAAGGGCGTTGTCGAAGACGCCAAGAAGAGTGATAATGTCGTATTGGTCATCGACGAACTTCATAATATCATGGGTGCCGGAGATGCGGAGGGCGCGATGAATGCGGCCAATATTCTCAAACCGGCGTTGGCGAAGGGGGAGATTCGCGTAATCGGTTCCACCACTTTGGATGAGTACCGACGTCATATCGAGAAAGATTCCGCGCTGGAGCGGCGTTTTCAGAAGGTGATCGTCGAAGAACCGAGCGAAGCGGAGAGTATTGAAATACTTAAGGGAATTCGAGATTATTACGAGGATCATCACCACGTTTCGTATTCGGACGAGGTGGTCGAATATGCCGTCAAAGCATCCGCACGATATATTATGGATCGTTTTCTGCCGGATAAGGCCATCGATTTGCTGGATGAATCCGGTTCGAGGGCAAACCTTCGGGAGGTTCTTTTGGTGAAGCATAAATCGCTTACCAACGAGAAGAGCGAGATGGAGAAGGATCTGACGGAAATCGAACAGAAAATCGAGTCTGCGGCTCCTCAGGTGATCGAGGATGAGGGACTTTACGAGAAACAAGCGGAGACAAAGGCTCACTTACTGCGAATAGAAGAGGAATTGAAGTCTTTGGAGAGCGAGTTGGTGCCGACGATTATTTCTCATGAGGATATTTCGGCAGTGATTGAGATGTGGACGGGGATACCGGTCAAACGGATATCGGAATCGGAATCCGAGAAACTGATGAAGCTGGAAGAGCGTCTGCATAAGCGCGTGATCGGCCAGGACGACGCCGTCGGAGCCTTAGCACGCGCAATTCGCCGCAATCGTTCCGGTTTTGGCAAGAAGCATAAGCCCGCATCGTTCATCTTTGTCGGACCGACCGGTGTCGGAAAGACCGAGTTGGTCAAGGCGGTTGCCGAGGCGATGTTTGCGCGAGAAGACGCGTTGATCCGCATGGATATGTCCGAGTTTATGGAGGCGCATACAGTCAGTAAGTTGATCGGATCGCCGCCGGGATACGTCGGTTACGATGACGGCGGACAACTGACGGAGCGAGTTCGCCGCAAGCCTTATTCGGTCATTCTTTTCGATGAGATCGAGAAAGCGCACCCCGATGTTTTCAATTTGCTGTTGCAGATATTGGACGACGGGCGTTTGACCGACAGCCACGGGCGATTGGTCAATTTTGAAAACACGATCTTGATCATGACATCCAACGCGGGAACTACGCTGAAGTCGAACGGCTTCGGATTCGGTTCGGAAGGTCATGTCGCGATGGAGAGCCGGGTTCAGACCGTTCTTAAAGATATGTTTCGACCGGAATTTCTGAACCGTGTAGACGAGATCATTGTCTTCCGGGAGTTGTCGAGAGATGAGATCCGCCGGATCGTTGAATTGATGCTCAAAGAGCTGTCCGATCAATTACTTGAGAAAAACATCGAGCTTCGCGTTTCGGAGAAGGCCAAGGATGTTCTGGCCGAAGAAGGATACGATGTCAAATACGGAGCCAGACCTTTGCGCAAGACGATCCAGCGTCGTCTCGAAGACCCGCTATCCGATCGGTTCCTGACCGGTAAGCTTGATGATGTGTATGAAGTAGACGTAGACCACGACGGTAATGAGTTTACTTTTGACCTGTTGCGTCGCGAAGAGAAATAGCTCATGGCTTCATGTGTAATTTCAGAGCAATAAAGGACCCGCCGAGATTTGTTCGCGGCGGGTAATTTTGTTCGAATCGGAGAAAAGCGATTACGAGCGGTAACTTCCGTTGATTTTTACATAGTCATACGAAAAATCGCAGGTCCACATCCGATCTGAGCTGTTGCCGGAATGAAGCTCGAGTTTGATCAGGATCTGATCCCGGGACAAGATCCCTTTGGCCTCGCTTTCGTCAAATATCATCGCACAGCCGTTTTTGCAAACCTGAAGCGGGCCGAAAAAGATGTCCGTTTTGTTCGGGTCGAAGTTTGCCCCGGAGTAGCCGGCAGCGGTGATGATACGTCCCCAGTTTGCGTCCTGTCCGAACATGGCAGTCTTACATAACGGTGAGCGGCAGATGCTTTGTACGATCAGGAGCGCGTCTTGGTCGGTCGGAGCGCCTTCAACGATCACTTCGATCAGCTTCGTCGCACCTTCTCCGTCCGCCGCGATCATCCGAGCCAGATCTTCGGCTATTTTTCGAAAGGCCTTCTCAAAAAGCCGTTGCGAATCGGTTCCCGCCACTATTTTTTGTCCGGACATACCGTTCGCCATGATCACGACGGTATCGCAGACAGACGTATCTCCGTCGACCGAAACACGATTGAATGTACGTTCGACGGCCCCGTGAAGCAGAGCATCCAAAAAGCCCGGTTCAATGTCCGCGTCCGTCGTAAATACAGCGATCATTGTCGCCAAATCCGGATGGATCATTCCCGATCCTTTTGCCATGCCGGATATCGTGACCGGCGTACCGTTCAAATCGATGGTTTCGGACGATTCTTTGGGAACGGTATCGGTCGTCATCATCGCGTGCATTGCTTGGTGCGCGGACTCCTCGGAACGGGAGAGCGTTGTTTCGAAATTTGCGATCCCGTGAATGATTTTTTCGACGTCAAGACGTTGGCCGATCACACCGGTCGAGCAAGTTAATATTTCTTCGGGTCGGACATGGATTGCCGCCGCCGCTTCTTCCGCAATACGTTCCGCGTCCGTATCGCCCTGAATTCCGATACACGCATTCGCGCTTACCGTGTTGATCATGATGCCCCGACAGTGCCCGTACTGATCGATAATCCGTCGGGTGCGTCGGAGAGAGTGACCTTGAACGGCATTTTTCGTGTACATTCCGGCCGCGGACGCATTGCGTTCGGAAACAACAAAAGCTAAATCCGGCTTGCCGTCTTTTTTCATTCCGCACCGGATCCCGGTCGCCAGGTATCCTTTGGGCTTTGTGATATAAGATGATTTTTCCGACATATGCACCTCGCATGAAGTTATTGAATAAATGCGTATTATACACCATTTGGGTCGATTTATCATTCCTATCCGGGCAAAATGCGATATAATCAAGTGGGTAATTCAAAACCATGGGGGTAAATATTATGTGGACCTGTTCGGAAATTCGCCGGTCGGCTCGAAACAGAATCAACGCATCTCTGTCAACGACTCTTTTTTCTTCTTTTGTGTACCTTGCGATTCTGTCCGCGCTTCCGATCCTTTATTCGTTTGTCTATATGATCAGTTCTTTCACGATCATCAGAGGACGATCCTCTGACGCGGTAACCGCGATATACCCGCTGATATCGATGATGGGTTGGTTGTATAATTTGGCGATGATCGCACTGACGTTTTTTGTTTTTAACCTTCTTCTGGTAGGTTTTGTACGTTTCATTTCGACGTTAAAACCGGAAATGAATGAGGGAGAAAAAAGTGTCGGTAATTTGTTCTGGGCATTCAGGGAAGGAAGATACTCGCGCATACTCGCCGGAACGGCTTGGAAACAACTGTGGCTGATCATTTGGAACTGGATCACTTCGCTGGTGTATTTTATCCCGGTGATCGTTTTTTTTGTGGCACTGTTTCTCAATCCGAATTTTACGAAAGCATTCGAGGAAAATGATCCGAATACCATGGATTTCTGGACGACGTTATTTGAAGGTGCCGTAGTAGCGTTACTCATCTTCGGCGCAGTGTTTCTTGTCTGTATCATTGCTCAAAGCATCGTTTTATATAATCGCATGTATGCGTATATTTTCACGGAGTACGTTCTTTCCGAGCAACCCGGACTGCCGACAAAGAGCGCTCTGGAAATCAGCAAGAAAATGACTGCGGGGATCAAGCTCAGAATGTTTTTGCTGGATCTGTCTTTTATTGGGTGGAGAATTTTGAGTTTATTCACATTCGGCATTTTAAACATATGGATCTTGCCGTATCGAACGGCAGCGTTTCTCGAAGTATATTATCGCAGAAAAGAAGAGTTGCGGCCGGCATCTGTTTCTTCCGGTACACAGATCGCCCCACCACAAGGGAACGGAGAATTTTAATGAGCTCGGATAAGAATTACGATGTCGCTATTATCGGATCGGGCATTTCCGGTATATTTGCAGCATATGAGCTGATGATCAACGATCCGAAGCTGAAGGTGATCCTGATCGAGCAAGGCCAATTGGTTTCACAAAGGTCTTGTCCGATCATCAAAGGAACGGCCGACAGTTGCGTCGGATGCGATCCTTGCGCGATCATGCGCGGATTCGGAGGAGCCGGTGCTTTTTCGGACGGAAAGTTTAATTTCACGACTCAGTTCGGAGGGTGGCTGAATGAATACATCCCGGACCGGGAGTTGATGAAGCTGATCGAGTATGTCGATCAGGTAAATGTCGAATTCGGAGCGACTACGGATATATATTCAACGGATACCCCTGCGGCCGACGAGATTCGCCGGAAGGCGATCGGTTTGGATCTGCACCTGATGGATGCCAAGTGCAAGCATTTGGGTACGGAGCGGAATCGAGATTTGCTCGCGGTACAGTTTGAATGGCTGAGTAAGCGTCTTGAAGTTGTTTGCGGCACTCGAGTCGACGAGATATCCGTCTCAAAAGAAGGCCGGTTTGAATTGGACACTTCGTCCGGGCGGGTCCGTTGCGAGTATCTGGTTGCCGCACCGGGGCGTTCGGGCGCCGAGTGGTTTTCGAAGCAGTGCCAGAAACTCAAACTTGTAATGATAAACAATCAGGTTGACCTGGGCTTACGCGTGGAACTCCCGGCGATCGTATTTAAAGAGATCACCGACGCAATGTATGAAGCGAAGCTCTTATACCGAACCTCCCGATATAAGGATGTGGTTCGCACCTTTTGCATGAATCCGTACGGCTATGTCGTTACCGAGAACACGGACGGCATCATTACCGCGAACGGCCACAGTTACACGGATCCGTCCATGCGGAGTGAAAATACCAACTTTGCTCTGCTGGTGAGCAATCGGTTCACAACCCCGTTTAACGAGCCGTATCAATACGGCAAGCGTATCGCCTCGCTCTCCAATATGCTTGGCGGAGGAATTATGGTTCAGCGCTTCGGCGACTTGATGGACGGAAGAAGGACCAACGCGCATCGGCTTCCTCAGGGCTTTGTCAAGCCGACACTCAAAGCGACACCGGGGGATCTTTCTCTCGTTCTTCCGAAGCGACATTTGGATAATATTATCGAGATGATCCAGGTGCTGGATAAACTTGCGCCCGGAACGGCGAATCAAGATACCTTGTTATATGGGGTGGAGGTCAAGTTCTACAGCGCAAGAATCAGCTTGACGAATGAACTCGAGACAATGATCCCCAACTTTTTTGCGATCGGTGACGGGGCGGGGATCACAAGAGGATTATCTCAGGCCGGAGCCAGCGGAGCGCATGCGGCTCGCGCTATTCTTCGGCGCAAAGGAGTTTTATCATGATCTGGTTCATGCTCGCTTCTTGACCGGCTTTGTGTTGACATTTGCCACGTACACACATATAATTTCATTCGTGCCTTTGATACGGCAAGATACGGTGGGATTAGTTCAGCTGGTTAGAGCGCTAGTTTGTGGCACTAGAGATCGTGGGTTCGAATCCCATATCCCACCCCAACCATCCCCTTGAAGCGGGGTTCGGCTGATTTGCTTCATTCCCGCATCCGATGGGGTGTAGCCAAGCGGTAAGGCACGGGACTTTGACTCCCGCATGCGTAGGTTCAAATCCTGCCACCCCAGCCATATGGTTCACTAGCTCAGTTGGTAGAGCACCTGACTTTTAATCAGGGGGTCCGGAGTTCGAACCTCCGGTGAGCCACCAGCCCTTCCGGGTGATTTGCCCGGAAGGGCTTTTTCGTTGAAGGGAAGAGGAAACAAGATCCGTCGTGTGACGAATGTTTTCGAAAAATCGCTTAAGTATCAAACTCGCCGTTGATCGCGCAGAAATACCGCAACTGTGATATCGATTTGTAACAATACTGTTAGTATAGTCTGATAAAATAATCACGAAGTGACTAATCGTTCCCTGCAATCATTGGAGGTTTGACCGATAGCTGAGCAAAATCAATTGAACTGCTTCAGACGCTCCGGCGGGGCTCTCCGCGATGTGAAACGGCATTTGAGCCGACCATTGCGGATGGTCGCGTTTTTGATCGCGATGATCCTCGTTGCTCAGATCCCCATTTCCATACCACGCGCTGAGGTGATCACGAACGCAGTCGTGACGGGGAGCAGGGTCAATGTTCGGCAGGCTCCCACGTCTGTCAGCGGAACACCGGTCGTTGCCGTTCTCTATTGTGGCCATCGGATCCAGACGCTTGCTGTGGTACCGGGCTCTACGACACCGGAGGAGCAATGGTATCAGGCCACCTTTACTGATCTGGACGGTTTTCCCAAAACCGGCTATATCCATTCCGACTATGTGCTGACCGACGCGGTGACGCCGGTCGATCCGAATTCGCCGTTTGAAATCTCCATTGCGGCTTTTCCCGAGTCCTATAAATGCGGACTCCGCGCGTTGCACGAGCGTTATCCGAATTGGATCTTTCAGCCGTATGCCGTGAATTTAGAGTGGAGTGAAGTGTTGGCGAACGAAACATTGATCGGCCGAAGTCTCATTGAGAGCAGTGTCGACGATTCATGGCAATCCACCTACACGGAGAATGACGCAACGTTGCCCGGATGGAAGCCGTCCGCGCGTGACGCGTACAACTGGCTGACTGATACCTATATCGCCTATGACGGATCCAGATGGGTCAATACGGCTCCGGATTATGTCGCCTATTCCATGGATCCGAGGAACTTTTTATCCGACACTCAGGTCTTTCAACATCTGCAATTATCCTATGATCCGGCAACGCAAACCATAGAGACGGTTCAATCCATGTTGACCGGAACGTTCATGGAGACGGCACTCATCAAGAATCTCGAAGGAATTGACGTGTCCTATGCCCAAACCGTGATGGATGCGTCGAATGCCTATCACGTTAATCCGTATTTCCTGGTGGCTCGCATCAAACAGGAAATCCTTCTGAGCAACGGACAGCCTTGCGGCACCGCATCCGGTGTTTATCCGGGTTATGAAGGATATTATAATTTTTACAACATCGGCGCCATATCCAGCCCGGATCCGGTCGGCCCGGGACTTGTTTACGCGCAAGGGGGGTCTTCCGAACCCAAAGCAACCACTTATCTTCGTCCTTGGAACTCTCAATATAAAGCGATCCTCGGAGGCGCGATGTGGATTGAGAACGGTTATATCGCGAGAGGTCAGGATACGCTTTATTTTCAGCGGTTTGACGTGATCGACAATGAAGACGGACTGTACTGGCACCAGTATATGACCAGTACCCAGGCGCCGGTATCCGAAGCGATCCGACTCAAGGTCGCATACGAAAATTTGACGGATCTTCCGCTTGCTTTCAAGATCCCGGTGTACCTGAACATGCCGGAACAAAGAGTCGTACCGCCTTTGCCGAGGGGAAACCCCAATAACTGGTTGACATCGATCACGGTGGACGGCCACGTACTGACCCCTTCTTTTGATCCGAATATCTTTCAGTACGATTTGATCGTCGGCAGTGCCGTCGAATCGGTCACGATATCTGCGACGACCGTTACTTCTCTGGCTAAGATTGCCGGAACAGGCGCTCAGCCGCTGGTCGTCGGATCGAACCCGATCAAGCTCACCGTGACGGCTCAGAATCAGGACATTCGCGAGTATACACTGAATATCACCCGGCTGGACCCGTCCGTTGAACCTCAGTTCACAACGACGTATATACTTAAGGATCAAAATATCAGTGGGATCGATGAAGGAACGACCGTAGAAGCCTTTCTGCAGCAATTTACGATGGTCGAGGGAATGACGATCAAGGTTTATGATGCCACAGGCAACGAGATCGTTCTGGACGGAATCCGAACCATGCGGACCGGGGATCAACTGCGAGTCCTGGGTGCGGAAAACGTCGTCGTCAATATTTACCCGATCGTGCTTTTCGGAGACGCAAATGGGGACGGGAAGATATCGTCTTCGGATTTGACACTGATATTGAGACATGTACTCGGAGAATATACACTGACTGGACCCTATGTTATTTCCGCAAACGCTAATTTCGATACAAAAATCAGTTCTTCTGATTTAACAATGATTTTAAGGCATGTTCTTGATGAAACAACCATAAATCAAAGAGGT
>JAFGGR010000020.1 GCA_016930475.1 Clostridiales bacterium
AGCGATGGCGGAGACCGAGAGCAAGTTGCAGTTATTTGGGATGACGCTGAGAGGGCTCGCCGATCGGATCCCCAAACATGCCGACACTCGCCGATTGTGCATCCGGGCGGCGCGGGTCCTCGGTGAACCGGATCTGCAGGATCAGATGATCGGTACCCGGAAACTTCCGGTGAAAGCGCTTTCGCAGCGAAGCGGTATTCCGATCAAGACGATCGAAAAGAATCGCGCGTCAATTATCCTGTATGAAGCGCTACTGTCCTGTGGGCCGGACAGCATCAAGTATTACGCGAAGGTCTTCGAGGAGGGAAAGTAGATGAGCAAGGGAACCATTCTATCAATTGAAAACATGACGGCAACGGTAATGACTGAAGATTGCCGGTTGATCAATGTTAACGCACAGCCCGGCATGATGGTCGGGGAGGAGATTGACATGAAGATGAATAATGAAACGGCTCGGGCACCGTATGCCCGTAAAACATGGATCGCCGCAGTCGCGGCAGCGGTCGCATTGGCGGTCTTGGGTAGCATCCTGTTATGGAACATGATTGATGACCGCAGGGTCTACGCGCGGATCTCCGTCGACGTGAATCCCAGTGTGGAGTTTTCGCTGAACAGAGATTTGACGGTGGTGGCGGTCAAGGCGATGAATGAAGATGCGAAGGCCTATCTGGAAAATCAGGAATTTGCCGGAATGGCATGGCAGAAGGCGGTTGATAAATGGGTGGAAATACTCCGCGAAAGCAACCGGTTCGAAATGGAAGAAGTCCTGATTTCGGGTGTTTTCCCCGAAGAAGCTGTAAAACTGCAGGAGCAGTTGTTGCTTTTCGAGAAAAATCCGGAAAATGGGGAGATGCGCGGACTTACGGTTCGGGTGATTTATTCAACCGATCCGGAAGTGATGAAGCAAGCACAAACCAATGAATTGTCCGTCGGTCGTCAGATGCTCCTTAACCAATCCAAGGAACAGAACAAGGAGTGGAATGAGGAAAATATCGGCGGAGCCAAGCTTGGTGAGCTGACGCAGGCTCTGCTGGGCGAAGGGGAGCAAAACCAGACGAAAGAAAACAATAGAGGCGAGGATGCGCCGAAGCAGAGCGGAGATCCGACCGGAGAAGGTGCGATAGTAACCAATCAGGAAAAGAACGGTGAGCCGCAAAACGGAGAACCGACCGCACAACAGACGAATCAGGAGCAGAACAGAGAAACCCAAAGCTCCTCTCAGGCTTCCGGGTCCACCGTCCATGAGACGAACCGTGAAACCAATCAAGAGCCGGCCGGCAGTACTGCCCGGCAGACTGCAAAGAAGGCCGGATAGGTTCGGATATCCGGGATCGGGCGGACACGACGACTGCAATCGAATCGAATGATTCGCGGTCGAGGCGGGCGAAGATCGATATGGGTCGCTTTTGATAAACAACGAGAAAGAAAGCCGCATCGCGGCTTTCTTTGCTATAATACTGATATGTTGAACTCGTATCGCAGAGGAGAAACCGAAAAAGTTAAGGATACACGCAATCGCTCATTGCGCGCGTTGGCGTGCTTTGTTGTCTCTTTTGTTTTTCTTGCGACAACGGCATGCGGTTATCAGACCGTACCGACCGAGCCATTGAGTCCTTCGCCGATTTATACCGTTCCATCCCGCAGCGAGATCGAACGCAGTTTCCCGGAGGAGACCACGGCGCCGATCGGCGTTTATGGAGATGCCGGATTAACAGAGGCTTTGGCGAGTTTTCGCGAATCGAATTATCAAGGAACAATACTCATATTGAAGGACGGAGTGATCCTGTACGAAGATTATTCCGGTTTTTCGGACGTCGAGAGGGAAGTGCTCTGCGCAAGTGAGATCACGTACGAGATCGGATGGATCACCCGTCAGTTTACGGCTGTCGGGATCATGAGACTGATTGAGGAAGGCCTTCTCGATCCGGATGCTCCGCTTTCGGATTATATCCCGGAATATGCCTACGCCGATCAGATGACCATCCGGATGCTGCTGACCATGACCTCCGGTATCCCGGATTATTTGGACGATACGATCGCGGACAGACCCTATACCGAAGGCCTTCTACGAAGCGGATTGACTCGCGAGAATACGCTCTCGACAATCGACGCTTTCGGGACTTTGGATGTGTCGTTCGCGACGGTTCTGGAGAAAGTTCAGGCGATGCCGCTTGATTTTGAGCCCGGAACGAGTTTTGCGATCTCGGATACCGGCTATGTTTTTCTCGCCGAGATCATTGCGCGGGTTTCGCAGATCCCGTACATACACTATATGCAGAAAAATATCCTCACACCCGCCGGCCTCGACACCGCTTCCTTTTCCGCATCATCCGATACGGCGGTCGGTTATGTTGCCGAAGGTGCATTACAGTACAGGTCTCCCGTCACTCCCTTGGTTGCGGACGGCGGACTTCGGATGAGCGCCAAGGATTTATTGAAATGGATGCAAGCGGTTCGCGACAGACAGCTGATCAGCGCCGGGAACTGGGAACTTATGTTGACTCCGGGCGAATTCAGCTACGGAATGGGATTTACTGTTATGCCTGACGGCTCGCTTCTTGAAAAGAGCGATGTTGGCGGTTTCTCGAGCACATTGGCATATGTGCCCTCCGCGGATCTCATGGTGATCATTCTTTTGAATCGCAACAGCGAGACCCGTTGGTCCGACCCGGTCTTGCAGACTGTTTTTGACTATTACGGGATCGCAGAGGAAGAAGAGGTCCCGGAGGATTAACGGATCGAATTTGCGACGGATCCGAACGCTTTTGGACGTTTTCGGAGGGAGGTCTCTATGCTCGAAAAGGAAATGCTGTCGAAAAAAACATGGGCAGTGATCGGCGTTACGCAGGATCCCGATAAATACGCGAATATGATTTACCGGCGTCTCCGCAAGATGGGCTTTCAGGTTTTCGCCGTGAACCCCAAATATGAGGAGGCGGAGGGAGACCGATGTTACGCATCTCTTCGCGATTTGCCGGTGATTCCGGAAGTCATCAACATGGTGGTCTCTCCGAAGCGGGGAGGCGATTATCTAAAGGAGGCGTCGGAACTGGGGATCCGATATGTTTGGTTTCAGCCCGGGACAGAGGATGCGTCAACGGACGAATTGAGTGCGGAACTCGGTCTTGAATACGTGAAATCATGCGTGCTGGTCGTAACGGGTTGGTTTGACCCGGGTCACAATCTATTTCCGGGTCAAGGATCTATTTGACCCGGGTCACATTCAATTTCCGGGTCAAGGGTTGGTTTGACCCGGGTCATACTCAAGACGGCTCCGACGAAGCGAACTGACCGGATACAAGAACGCATAAGGACGTAATGCAGTCATTACCTGTGCGATATCCAAACGAATTACAGAAAAAACGGCCGTACACATTGTATACGGCTGTTTTTTAGTCTGATAAGAGAATTTCTCCTGTATCAGAGAAATTGAGGCGATTTACGCCTTCAGGCGGGCCTCGAGGGCATCGAGCTGGTGTAAGAGCTCCTTCGGAAGTTTCTCACCGTAAGATTTATAGTGCTCACGGATCGACTCGACTTCATTGAGCCACTCGTCCTTCTTGACCAGAAGGAGCTCGTGCATATCTTCCTTGCTGACATCCAGGCCGTCAACATCGATGGCATCCTCGGTCGGCATCATGCCGATCGGGGTCTTCATCGCTTTGCCGGTGCCGCAGACACGTTCGACGACCCACTTCAACACACGGCTATTCTCGCCGAAGCCAGGCCAGAGCCACTTGCCGCTGTCATCCTTACGGAACCAGTTGACATAGAAGATCTTCGGAAGCTTGTCCGCTTCGGTCCTCTCGCCGATATCGAGCCAATGTTGGAGATAATCGCCGACATGATAGCCGATAAAAGGAAGCATCGCGAACGGGTCGCGACGGACCTGGCCGATCTTGTCGGAAATGACCGCCGCGGTGATCTCCGAGCCCATGATCGAACCCATGAAGATCCCGTGCTTCCAATCAAAGCTCTCGTGGACCAGAGGAATGGTCGTCTTGCGACGTCCTCCGACCAAAATGGCTGAAATCGGAACTCCGGCCGGATCTTCCCACTCGGGAGCGATGACCGGACA
>JAFGGR010000187.1 GCA_016930475.1 Clostridiales bacterium
GTTCCGGAGACGACCCCCGCCGTGACCGAGCCGTCAATTTCCAATCCGGAATTGATGTACACCAGTTATGCGCATATGGTGTCCGTTGATGGCGCGACGGGATGGGCGACCTTTGATTATTTCGATATGCTGAGAGGAGCGGAAGCGATCGATTGGCTGGTTGCGAACGAGGGATATACCGTAACGGCCGCGACGAATCTGGTCAATGATTTTGCCGACAGCGAATATGTTTACAAAAATGTCAGTCCGGAGCTCAGGACTGCGGATATGAAAACGGTGGCCATCAACATGATGTATTTATCGGACGGAACGCAGATGACCGGTGCGGAAACGACTCCGCTCACTTATCCGGAATTTGTGATCCTGTATACCACTCATACGGCTTATGTCTTGGACTCCTTTTTCTATCAAGTCGTTGTTGAGGACGGAGTGATCACTCAAGTGAATCAAGTTTATTGGCCATAAGAACGGTCGGTCGATCGCGTTAACGCGATCGACATGACAGCAGGAGGTGCCGGATGGTATACGAGAATGAATGCAGAAAGCGGGCCGAGGAGCTTGTCTTTCAGATGAGCATGGAGGAAAGGATCGATCAGCTGACCTATCAGGCGCCGGCCATAAACCGACTCAACGTTCCGTCGTATAACTATTGGAACGAAGCCTTACACGGAGTTGCCCGGGGCGGGACGGCAACCGTTTTTCCGCAGGCGATCGCGTTGGCCGCGGCGTTCGACGAAGAGTTGATGAGTGATATCGCCGATACCGTCGGTACGGAGGCGAGAGCGAAGTATAACGAAGCCGTTAAACACGGAGATCGGGACATTTATAAAGGTCTTACTTTCTGGTCGCCAAACGTGAATATTTTCCGTGATCCGCGGTGGGGAAGAGGGCATGAAACATACGGAGAGGACCCGGTCCTGACGACCCGACTCGGCGTCGCATTTATCAAGGGCCTTCAGGGAGAGGGAGAAACGATGAAGGCGGCGGCGTGTGCGAAGCACTTCGCCGTGCACAGCGGGCCGGAGGATGTCCGGCACGAGTTTGACGCGATCGTTTCCGAGAAGGATCTTCGCGAGACCTATCTTCCGGCGTTTGAAGCCTGCGTCAAGGAAGCCGGGGTGGAGTCGGTCATGGGTGCGTACAATCGAGTGAACGGCGAGCCGTGCTGTGGCAGTTATCGATTGCTTCGGGATATTTTGCGAAAAGAATGGGGTTTTACGGGGCACGTGGTTTCGGATTGTTGGGCAATCCGCGATTTTCACACCCATCACCGCGTGACAAAGACCCCCGTGGAGTCCGCCGCGCTGGCGATCAACGCCGGTTGCGATTTGAACTGCGGAAATACTTACCTGCATCTGAAAAGTGCTTGGATGCAAGGGATGGTCCCGGATGAAAAGATCACCGAAGCGACGATCCGGTTGTTTACGATGCGCTATAAGCTGGGGCTTTTCGAGAAGACAGAATTCGACACGATCCCGTACGAAAAGGTCGAATGCAAGGAGCATATCGATCTGTCGGTGAAGGCCGCGGAGAAATCGATCGTCTTGCTTCGCAACAACGGGATCCTGCCCCTCGATGCCAATGCCATATTGACCGTCGGCGTGATCGGTCCGAACGCGAACAGCAGAAAAGCTTTGATCGGAAACTATTACGGCACAGCATCCCGTTATATAACACCTCTTGAGGGGATTCAGGATGCTCTGGAGGGAAAGGCTCGTGTTCTGTATTCGGCCGGTTGTGAACTGAAGGCGGATCGTTCCGAGGTCCTTGCGTTACCCGGTGACCGCATCTCCGAGGCGTGTACGGTCGCCGAACATAGTGACGTGGTGATCCTGTTCCTGGGTCTGGACGAGTCATTAGAGGGCGAGGAGCTTGATGTCGGAAATAACTGCGGCTCGGGCGACAAGCAGGATCTCCTGCTTCCCGCCGTTCAGCGTGATCTGCTGGTACGAGTCGTTCAAACAGGCAAGCCGGTCATTGTCTGCTTGATGGCGGGCAGTAGTATCGATCTGGATTATGCGGACCGGAATTGCTCGGCGGTTTTGCAGGCATGGTATCCCGGAGCGCAGGGGGGTAAAGCGATCGCAAATATCCTTTTCGGACACAGTGCTCCGGGAGGAAAGCTCCCGGTCACATTTTACCGCAGTGAAAACACGCTTCCCGAATTCACGGACTATTCCATGAAGGGTAGGACGTATCGCTATATAACCGAAAAGCCGCTCTATCCGTTCGGATACGGCTTAATTTACGGAAAAGCGGAAATCGTCAAGGCGGAAACTTCCGGCACCATTCCCGTCGAGGGGGCTTTGCCGGTTCGTGTATCGTTGCGCAACGTTTCGGATCGGGAGGTCGATGAGGTCATCCAAATTTATGCCCGGCCGGACGATTGCCGTCTCGCTCCCCCGAACCCCGTGCTATGCGCGTTTCGACGCGTGAAACTGTTGCCGCGGACGGACGCCGAATTCGTCGTGAATGTGCCGGCGGAGACTTTCCTTGTCGTTGACGAAGAAGGACAGCGCGTGCGGCCGGAATCGGATTGGACTCTCTTTGTCGGTTTTTGTCAGCCGGATGAAAGAAGTGCCGAACTGACCGGGAGCCGGCCCGCTTGTGTGGCGGTCAAAAGTTAATTTTTTTGAAAATATTCGGCAATACGTGTTTTGAATATTGACAGAACTTTTAAAGGAATGTACTCTGTAAGAGTAGCGTCGTGCTCGAGCACGATGAGGCGAGTGACCTGGTTTCCCGTAACTGTGAGGCAGTCGATTCTTCATTTCTTTCCGTTTTTCGAAAAGACGGATCAACAACTTCCGAATCATTATACGGGCAACGCGTATTTTATAAAAATGGCCGAAGGCCGCAGAAAGAGAGGAACGATTATGAGTGAGTTTTATCCGACAGTCCCGAAGATCCGTTACGAGGGAAGCAAGACCAAGAATCCATTGGCTTTTCGCTTCTATAACCCGGACGAGGTCATCGCCGGGAAGACCATGAGAGATCATCTGCGGTTTGCCATGTCGTACTGGCACACGATGGTCGCCGAGGGTTCCGACATGTTCGGAAAGGGAACCATCGATAAAAAGTACGGTTCCGATGACGAGATGGAAAGCGCGATGAACAAGGCGAGAGCCTCCTTTGAGCTTATGGATAAGCTGGACATCGATTATTATTGCTTCCATGACCGTGACATCTCCCCCGAAGCCGACACGCTGGCAGAGACCAACGCACGTTTGGACGCCATCACCGATCTTCTCGAGGAGTTGATGAAGAAGTACAACAAGAAACTGTTGTGGGGTACCGCAAACCTCTTCAGCAACAAGCGCTTCATGAACGGAGCCGGCACCTCAAGTGACGCGGACGTTTTTGCTTTTGCGGCGGCGCAGGTAAAGAAGGCCTTGGAGATCACCGTTCGCTTAGGCGGTGAAGGGTATGTTTTCTGGGGCGGCCGTGAAGGTTATGAAACGCTCCTGAATACCGATATGGCCTTCGAGCAGGAGAATATGGCCAGACTGATGAGAATGGCCGTTGATTACGGAAGAAGCATCGGGTTTACCGGCGATTTTTACATTGAGCCCAAGCCGAAGGAGCCGATGAAGCATCAGTA
>JAFGGR010000188.1 GCA_016930475.1 Clostridiales bacterium
GAAGCGCTCTCGAAAAGGCCTGCCTTCACGTCGACACTCCGCTTAACGACACGGACGGCAATATGTGATACCATTTTATGAAGAATGGTTTTGGAGGAGATTTAGATGGCCAAGAACGATTCTCCCGTCATTCAGAACGTTAAGTCGCCCAAAAAATCAAGCGGCATCCCGGCGGAACGCGCCGAACGTTTACGGCTTTGGCTCGAGGATATCCCCAATACGGAACTGACCGAATGGGAACGCCTTCCCGATTTTGATCTGTATATGGATCAGGTCCTTACCATGATGGATCGCCAGCTGGCCTTTTACGGGCGGAATTCCGATGAGCGCCTCCTGACGCAGGCGATGGTCAATAACTACACCAAGGACGGACTCCTACCGAGAGCGAGCGGCAAGAAATATTCAAGAGGGCATCTGGCGCTCCTGTCGATCCTTTGCTCGCTCAAACCCGTTTTGTCGATATCGGATCTGTCGGTGCTTTTAGAAAACGCGCGGGACGACAACGAGGACCGGGATCTTTACGAGTATTTTCTGAAAGCTCAAAAAGAAGCCGTTTCCGAGGTCCGCGAGATGTTGTTGCCGCGGGTCGCCGAGGCGGCCGGAACGGATTCGGGCGTAGCCGCGGAGCGGGTCGCCCGAAGGAAGAGCCTGACCATGACCGCACTGAACCTTGCCGTAGATGCCCGGGTCCGCGTAATGATGGCCCAAAAAATTATCGATATGCTTGGAAAGGACGAATAAATATGTACACCCATAAAGGATTGGTCTCTCTGGAGACAGAGCGCCTTTTTCTCCGTCCGATCACAAGAGACGACGCGGAGGCGATTTTCCATAACTGGGCGAGCGATCCGGAAGCGACTCGATTCATGCCATGGAATTGTCACCGGACACTTGAGGATACGTATGCCTGGCTTAACGTGCTTGAGAAGAACGCCGAACGCCCCGACTGTTACGACTCTTGGGGTATCGTCCTTCGGAAGACTGGTGAACTGATCGGTTCTATGGGCGCTTTTTGGCGTGCCCGGGAGACGGAGACGATGGAGTTTGGCTACATTATTTCCCGAAAACACTGGGGCAACGGATATACGACCGAAGCGGCTCGCGAGATGATTCGCTTTCTTCGGGATGAGGTCGGGATCCGGCATTTTTTCGCGTGCCGCGCAAAAGATAATCCCGCGTCCGGCAAGGTGCTTCTGAAGCTCGGCATGGTGCAAACCGGAAACGGAGAGTGCAAGAGTCTGGACGGGCAGCGGGTCTATCCGTCGGTCGAATACCGTTTGGACTTGTAGCAAGGCTTTTTTTGCGCGAAGGATCGCTTTTCTGAAAGCATTTATCGCGCTTTTCTATTTTCATATTAGGATCATTTTATTAGGATCGAAGCACTTCTTACTTGAACAAGGGGATAAAAATGACCACGGGAGATGAACGACAAATCGAATACATTCATAGATACGAGGAGCTTCTGGCTTCTCTTTCCGATCCGACTGTTCTTTCGGACCAGGCCCGATACCGGAAATTGAGCATTGAGCTCTCCGAGCTTGAGCCGATCGTTTCATGTTATCGGGAACTTCAGGATAAAAGGTCGGCGTTTGAGGATGCCCGTATGCTTTTCAATGAGGCTGATGATGAGGAACTCAAGGAGATGGCGCGCGAGGAGATGAACGCATTTTCGGACGATATCCGGGACCTCGAGGCCAGGATGACGGAGCTGACGGCACCCAAGGATCCGAACGACGACAAATCGGTCATCATCGAGATCCGGGCGGGAGCCGGGGGCGAGGAGGCTGCGCTTTTCTGCGGGGTGCTGTACGGCATGTATTCCGCTTATGCGCTGAGCCGAGGTTGGACCGTTGAAGATATCGACAGTAACCAGACGGAGCTCGGGGGTTATAAGGAGATCGTATTTTCGATCGAAGGAAAAGGTGCGTACAGCCGATTCAAATACGAGAGCGGCGTGCACCGTGTCCAGAGAGTTCCGGTGACGGAGTCCTCCGGGCGGATCCACACATCGACGGTCACGGTCGCCGTTCTTCCCGAAGCGGAAGCCGTCGAGATCGATATCAGCCCCAACGATCTTCGTATCGACACGTTCCGCGCCTCGGGTGCCGGCGGTCAGCACATCAACAAGACCGACTCGGCGATTCGTATCACGCACCTGCCGACGGGCCTGGTCGTTCAATGTCAGGACCAGCGCAGTCAGTACAAAAACAAAGATAAGGCGATGGCGGTCCTGATGAGTCGATTGAAGGAACAGGCGTCATCCCGACAGCAGGGAGAAATCGCATCGGATCGCAAATCTCAGGTCGGGACCGGCGATCGATCCGAGCGCATACGGACCTATAATTACCATCAGGGAAGGGTCTCGGACCACCGCATCGGACTGACGCTTTATCGGCTCGAGGAGATTTTGGCCGGCGATATCGATGAGATCATCAACGCGCTCGCGGCAGCCGATAAACTCGATCAGATGATGAACGGTTCGGACGACGAGGACGGGGCGAACGATTGACGAAACGGTTCGCAAGCGCAAAAGACGGATAAACAAGGAGAAGGTGAATCCGGAATGAAAACGGAACTGATCGTTTTCGAAAAGCATGAGGACCTCGTTCGGCCGGCGGAAATGCTGGCGCGGGGCGATGTTGTCGCTTTTCCGACCGAGACGGTCTACGGCCTCGGCGCCAATGCGCTCGATCCCGAGGCGGTTGCCCGGATATTCATAGCCAAGGGGCGTCCCGCCGACAACCCGTTGATCGTCCATGTCGCGGAGATC
>JAFGGR010000189.1 GCA_016930475.1 Clostridiales bacterium
ATCGATCCCCCCGCTCTTTTTTCGTTCAACCAGCCCTCGATCCACCCGATCGCTCCGGTTATCACCGTCAGTCCCAGAGCGCGTGGCACATCGATCACCATGATGAAAAGGACTCCGTGCAGGAGACCGAACAACGTCGCCTGGATCAGATTGCCGGCGGCAAAACCGAGGCGCGCGACACATCTTTTCCCGATAAAGCCCCGAAAAAGGATCTCCTCCGACAGCCCGGTCTGAATGACTGCGAAAATCAATATCCCCGGGATCGCGGAGGTGCCCTGCCCCTCGAACCGGGACGTGGCCGAGTCCGAATCTCCGATGATCAAGGGGATCATCAGGATTGATACAAGACAGACACCCGCAAAAATCGCGAAAAAAAGAAGCCAGAACCGAACCGCGCCGTCGGTTCGGATCCGCTTTAGACCGACCCAGGAGAAAAAACTCTCTTCGGTCCTGGTGAGCCGCCGCATCACCAGCCAAACGACGAACGGGACCAAAGAAAAAACACCCAGTTGGATCAACGCGCTGATCAGCATATCTGCCATATCGGATTCAAATCCTCCTATGACCGGCTCGGGTGCTTTTACGTTACGCCCAGGCGAAATTTTCCTTCCCCGCCCCGATCTCAAAATGATATTTCACGATGCCCAGATCGATCTTTGCGTACGTGTCCCCGGTCGCTCGAGCTATGACCTCTTGATCGTTCCGTTCGATGAAAAAACGTTGTTGATTCATCGCCGTTGGCGCCAGCATCACTGCGTTCATGCCGACTATGAACCATTTCGGCATATCCGGATCAGCTTCACAAAGCGCCTCCATCGGCTTGGATTTATGCGGAGCACCCTGCGTCCGCCCGTACCCCAACGCGATCGCACAGACTAAAATCTCACCTTCACCGACTAAGGCTTTGCATTTTCGCCTTCCGAAAGTCCTCGCTACCCAGCAAGTGTTGAGGCCTAGCATTTGCGCCTTAAGCACGATCCGTTCGCCGTAATAACCGACCCGCTCGTCCAGATCCGCGCTTTTACTGCCGACCATCGCGATATAATTCTTCACGCCCGAGAACATTCCGTAATGCGTGAGTATGGAACCGAACGCTTCCGGCTCCTCGTAAAACACCTGAATATGCAAGCCGCCTTCCCGATTACACTCAAGGACCTCGGCGGCGAGTGCCTCCCGAACCTCCGGAGCAACTTCCCGATCCGTGAACCGCCTTACGGAATGGCGCGCCAAGATCGCTTGTTTGATCGTCATCATTTCCATGAGTCTGCCTCCTCGGACGAGAATTCATCCGTCGGTCAAACGCCCCGCTACTTATCGACCAAAGATTTTACGCAGGATGTACCTCACCCAGCCCCAGACTCCGACCGGTCGTGTTTCTGATTCATAGATCGTCGAACCGGAACGGCTGCTGGAGTAAGAACTTTGCGCAGTGCGCTCGGAATCCCCGGGCGCAGAAGCACGCATGGCCGCTCCGCTACCAATCGACCAGGTCCTTGCCCTCTGGGCTTCCGTCGCCAGCTCGACCGGATCGAGGCCCAGGATCGTTGCCAACTCCGAGAGGTGTACGGGCGTCGGGATCGAGAAACCCCGCTCCCAGTTTCCCACCGCCTGATGGGTGATCCCCATCCGACCGGCGATATGCTCCTGATACATGTTGAGTGCGATTCTCTTGGACTTGATTGTTTCTCCGAACGACATAACCGACACCTGCCTTTCAATTCCAGTTTAACAAAAAAACAGCTTTCTCCAATCTTTTTTTTGTTTCGACCGACTTTTATCGAAAAGCGGTGCGAACACCCGCCCGAAAACTAATATTCTTCGACGATTTTCGCCTGCTTATTAGCAAAAATCTTAACCAACCGAATGAGCCCATAACCGATCATGATCGCCGCGACCAGGATATTTGAAATCGCGACCACAGCCTCAGGCAGTGAGGTGTGAAGCATCGAGACGATCGTAACCGTCGTTCCCAAAAAGAGAACGGTCGACAGGCCGGCACCGATCCCGAAAATCGTGATCTCGTTCTTGTTATAGTTCTTTTCGATGGCCTTGACGGCGAAAACACTGCTCCAGAAAAAGAGCGTTAACGGACTCGATATCGTCAGAAGAAAACTGCTCACGAACGCGCCGCTCATCGTCCTCTCTCCGGAGACAACCGCGCCTTGAGCGCCCCGGATCGCTCCCCACAGGAGGTACGCGCCGAACGCCACGATCACCAATGCACTGACGATCGCGAAGGTGTGCTTCACCTTCGGATGATCGATCAGTTTGGCGATCCCCAGAATGGACAATGCGACATAAATATAATCCGCCAGCACGACGCCCAGAACGCCGGCCCACGCGACGACGAGATCGGACTCGACTGCGATACTCAGAATGAAGAAGAAAATCGGCCCGATGGCAAGTTGCAGAAATAATCCGGTCAGAAGACCGTTAATCAGTGTTTTCATAAAAAGAGACCTATACGACCTTCTTGATGATTCGTTCTTTGGCGTCGTAATCGCCCTCTTTTGCGGGAAGATCTGCACCGCACTTATAGTATACTCGTTTAAATAAAAATAGAAACACCTGACCGGATGAATTCATCTTCTATGCGCTCTGAAACTTTGCTTTATCCGACCTCTGCGATGATCCGGTCGAGGGCGTCGTCTCTGCCCTCTCTCGCGGATTCGACCGAGACCGGGACCCATATGTCCGGCTCCATGCCCTTTCCTTCCAACGGCTCGTCGTCAAACCACAGATACCGCTCGTTGGAAAGTGAGTAGTAAAAATCGCCCGGCAGACTGCGCTCAAACGCGTCCGAATAAAAACCCGCCGTCCTCTCGCCGACCACAGTGATTTTATGGTCCGGATTCGCGAGCATTGCACGCAGGAAGGTTTCCGCCGCACTGATGGTATACTCGCTCGTCAGGATATATACATCTCCCCGAAAAACCACGTCCGCCGGACGGACGGAGGCTTCCTGAACCGGCGTGTAACCGCCTTCGATCCGAGCCTGCTTCTTGTATGCGATATAAGGCTTGTCGGTAAAATATCCGGCAAGGCAGAGAGATGCCTCATCATAGCCGCCTCCGTTGAAGCGAAGCTCGATCGCGACGGACTCGATGCCTTTTTTGTTGAACTCGGTAATCATGCGATTCATCGCTTTTCGGGTCGAAGCGGTCTTGTTGAGCGACTCGGTCCCCATTCCGTGAATGATGATATAGCCGGTCTTATCGGACAACGTGCCGTAACGGATCAGGCAATCGCCGAATTTATAGTAGTCCTTTGCGTACTTCCCGATGATGACATCCGATATCACCGATAATTGCTCGTCATCCAGGATCCATTCCGGCTCGCAATCGGTCGGACAATAGTCGTTCCCGTCCCACTCCAGCTGAACATGTCCGTCCTTCAGGTCGGATACAAGTTCCTTCATCCGCGCAAAAAGCTCCTCCTCCGTCGTATCCTTCGTGACTTGCCCCTTGAGTTCCTCGTATTTTGCGGTGATGTCCGCCCCATAGAGGGACTCGAATGCGTAGTTTTCGTCAAACATCTCGTAAAACATCGCGAAGATCTCGACCGGCATCCCGCGCCGGACCTCGGTCTTCCGCTCGAAAATCGATGCGTCGGCCGGATTCAGTCGATACGAATATTGGGCGCCGACATCGACCATCACAAGTCCTTCGGCGGTCATGACGAGCTTCATCTTGCCGATGCCCGAAATCAATTGATCTCCGAACAAGAAGCCGTCGAAGCCCTCTTCCCTCGAATAAAAAGAATCGGTCATCTCGTAAAATTTCACGGAGCCGTTTCGGATCTTTACGCAAAGCCCGTAGCCCTCCGTCGTCCAGACCCCGTTATACTTCCTGTGGTATAAAAAATATCCGGTAAAAATCGACGCCAACACACCGACGATGCAAACGACGACGATGAGCGCCTTTTTCTTCTTGTCCTTCATTGTTACCCTCCAAAATCAAACTCAGAGAATCATCGCACAGCGAGTCGGAGAATGTCAATGAATTCAGCGAGGAGAACACCCGACGCATTTATCTGTTTTCAGCGAAATGACCGGTGATCCTCGTCCAGGCATTCTGTGAATTTATGAATTGCCGGTAATGTTTTTCAACATTTTTATCGAATTTTTCCAACTCTGCAAGAACATTCATAAAATCCGCGCATTGGAAAAAATCACAGACTTTCGGAAGAGATGCAGTCAGATTTGCCTTCATTTCCCTGATTTTTTCATCATATCGATCCCGTTGAGTGATATACAGAAGAAGCGGCTTATACCGCACCCAGCCGATGCAGGCGTGATAGAAACGCATGACGATCTTCTCCGAATTCGCTTCTATATATTTCAACCGATTCGGGAGCACGCCATTCATCAAATGACGATAGGTGGAAAAGCCGTCATGAAAAGCATAGCATGGAACGCGCAGAACTTTTCGATCACTGAGACAGGTGCTTAAAAAAGTATCTTCTCCACGCGCGCCGGGAGGGTTATAGAAAGGGATCGTTCTGTCCGGATCCGTTAAGTTGATGCACAAATTCCCGCCCGAAATAAACTTGGCATGGTTTGTTTCCTGTACCTCTTCGGCGATATCGCTCGTCAACACCTTTGTATCGGCATAGGTCACGCCTCCGTTATTCATGACCGCGCGAATGGAATCCCAGTTGACGATATCGTTGCTGATCGCTTCAATAAACAAACGGAAGTCTACTTCGGTCATGGCATCATTGAAATGGATATACGGGATCGGCGATATATACCCGCAGTGGTGTCCGTGGGTGATATCGGCCTGTCGAATATTTTTCAGGTGGGTCAGCAAAACTTGCTGACCGCCCCAGATCACATTATCGCGAGTCTTTGTAACGGCAATCGGATATTCGTCATCATCCAAGAACAACAGGTAGTCCATATTGCTCTTTATTGCGAAATAGAGAGCGGCATTTCGCTTGGCGGCATATCCGTTCCCGAAAAGAAGACGCGCTTCGCTCGCATCAACGATATTCTCTTCAATCAAATAGCTGATCTCGCTTTGAATGGTATTGCGGCCGATAAAGGTGGCATCGTCGATTAAGTGAAATACATCTTGGGTTGATATCGTATAATCCTTTCGCTTTGTATTTTTATACTTCAAATCGTATGCTACAAAAAGATTCAGACTGACTTCCTCCAGATCGGTCAATCCGCATTCCTGCCAGCTGTAAACGTAGGTTTTTAAGATCTTTCCAAAGTTTTTGCGACCTGTCGCAAAACCGATCCCAACTTTAATATTCCTACCCATAATGTAGAATGAACCTCCGCTATCGTAGACGAAACACGAGCAGACAAACCCTTCAGAGCTTCCACCCTGAAAATCAAGCCCTGATAGCTGATAACTGCTCTTGAAGGCAGTTCTCCGCGCCATCCGGATATGCACGAATTTATATATCAGAATTAATAATATGGCACATTGATTGCCAAGTCAAATGATCGGAAGCATTACATTGAAGAACAAGCGGACTCATGATCCCATATGCTAAGTTATAATTTGCTTTAATATTCTTTCATAATATTTACAGTTCGAGCATTTCG
>JAFGGR010000190.1 GCA_016930475.1 Clostridiales bacterium
CCGATGATGGGTATCTCGCTCGATCGGATGGATTCCGGGATCATCAAAGCCAATAACGCCATCTTGGTTTTCGGGAGCAAGGAGACGCGCGTCCCCCCCGAGTCCGCATGCATCCGCTGTGCCCGTTGTGTTATGTCGTGCCCGATGTATCTCCTGCCGAACGGCATCGACCAGGCGGCAAGACGGAAGGATCTGGAGCAATTGAATTATTTCCATGTGATGGATTGCATTGAGTGCGGCAGTTGTACCTATTCGTGTCCGGCCAAGCGATTCCTGAATCAAAGCATCACCAACGGCAAGAAGCTCATACGCGCCGAGAAAGAGCGTTACGCTCAGGAGCAGAGACTTCTGGCCGCTTCACAGAAGGCATCTTCGGGAAAGGAGGAGCAAGACAATCCGCAATCCCCAAAGGGATAAGTTTGTCTTGACTGCGCAGACACTATGAAATTGCAGGTATCCAATTCGCCACACATTCGCGACAAGGCAACGACGGCCTCGATCATGAGGGACGTCGTCATCGCCCTGATCCCGGCATGCGTCGCATCGGGAATCATTTTTGGCCTTCGCGCCGTCGTCCTGATCCTGGTCTCCGTTTTGAGCTGTGTGGTTTTCGAGTACCTTTCACGAAAAGTCATGAAACGCGAGAACACAGTCCCGGATTTCTCGGCGGTCGTCACCGGCGTTCTTCTCGGCCTGAACCTCCCGCCGACCCTGCCGATCTATATGGTCGTCATCGGGTCTCTCTTTGCTATTGTCGTCGTCAAACAGATGTTCGGCGGTCTCGGCAACAACTTCGTCAATCCCGCCTTGGCGGCGCGTATTTTTCTGGTCATCTCTTTCCCCTCTCAGATGACTCGATGGACCGTTCGCGAAGGCGCTTTCTCGTTTTTTGATTCTCTTTTGGGCAAGGATCTGATCTCTTCGGCAACTCCGCTTGCGATTATGCGAAACGCGGTCGCGGACTCCGCTTCCGGAGCGACCTCCTCCGCGACAACAGTCGCGGAGTCCGGCCCTCTGCCTTCCCTTCTTTCTCTTTTTCTCGGTGAAAAAGGAGGCTGTATCGGCGAGGTTTGTATACTGGCGCTCTTGATCGGTGCCGCGTATCTTTTCATCCGCAAGGTCATCGTTCCCTGGATCCCTCTGGCCTATCTCGGATCGTTTACGATCCTGGTCCTTCTTTTCGGGCACACGCCGCTTTTCGAGGCGGTGCGTTATGACCCTCTTTCCCTTGATGTATGGGCAGATGCCCTATATGAACCGACCTTTATGCTTTTGACCGGCGGGTTGATCATCGGAGCGTTCTTCATGGCGACGGATTACGTCACCTCCCCGATCACGACATCGGGACGGCTCCTGTTCGGACTGGGTTGCGGTATATTGACCTTCCTGATTCGCTACTATGGCAATATGGCCGAGGGCGTCTCTTTTTCGATCATTCTGATGAACATTCTGACTCCGCACATCGATCGGCTTACGATGAGCAAGCCCTTCGGCGAAAGGAGGGCAAAGAAAAATGCGACAACTTAAGAGTTTTCTTCCGGCCATAACACTTGCCGCCATTTGTCTGGTGGTCGCGATTTTACTGGCGGCGACCAACCTGCTCACGCGTGAGCCGATCGCGAAACAGGAAGAAAAAGCTGCGTTTGAGCGCATGTCGGTCATCTTTCCGGCGGGAGAAACATTTACCGCCGTCGAGATCAGTGATGATCTCCGGGACGCGATGGCGACTGCAGAGTGTGGATGCGACGAGGTTCACGAGGCACTTGACGACAGTGGGAACCTCCTTGGATACATCTTTGTGACTCGCAGTTTCGGTTATGCAGGAGATGTTATCGTGACCTCCGGTTTGGCTACGGACGGTTCCATTCTTCAGGTTATTGTCACCGCGCCGGAAGAGACCCCGAAGCTCGGCAAGGAAGTCGAAAAAGATTCCTTCACGGACCAGTTTTCCGGGATCAACGTCGGCGAGCATGCGGGTACGGATTCCGGCTGCGTCCAGATGATTTCCGGAGCAACGATTTCTTCAAAGGCCGTCTGCAACGCTTTCAATAAAGCCGTTGACGCCTTCAATACTCTTTCGGAGAAAGGAGTGATCGGATCATGAGTGAGCATATGTCTGACAAGACCTACAAATCTCCGGATCAGCGACTCGAGGAGAAGAAAAAGTCTGAGTCCCCGATCCGCGTGGTCCTTAACGGGCTTCTTTACGAGAATCCGGCATTTCGACTTATTCTCGGCATGTGTCCTCTTTTAGCCGTTACGATTTCGGCAAAGTCGAGTTTTTTCATGGGGCTTGCCGTTATATTCGTTTTAACGGGCTCTGAGTTTATCATATCGCTCCTGCGTCACATCATCCCGGACAAGGTGCGAATTCCGGCTTTTATCACGATCATCGCCGGTTTTGTAACCATCGTTCAACTGGTCATTTCCGCCTATATGCCGGCACTCAATGAATCCCTGGGGATATATATTCCCCTGATCGTCGTGAACTGTATCGTACTGGCACGCGCGGAGACCTTTGCGAGCAAGAAGAGTCCGTTGTTTTCTGTCCTGGACGGGCTGAGCATGGGTGGTGGCTTTATGATCGCGATGCTTTTCATGGGCAGTATCCGGGAGATCCTCGGGTCGGGAACGTTCTTCGATTTTGATCTGCCGATATTCGGAAGCGTTATATTGGGTCAACGCATTGATCCGATGATGTTTTTCACATTGCCCCCGGGAGGATTTTTCGTATTGGGGATCTGCATTGTGATCATGCAATTTGTTGTTCGCGGGATCAATTCACGCAACGCCAAAAAGAACAAATCCCCCCTCCCCGAGAAAGTTGCATCCGATTCGGCCTGCGAGTCCTGCGGTGCTTGCTCCGCGTGCAACGGAAGCGAGGTGAAGTGATATGGAACAAATGATGATCATCTTATTTTCCGCCATCTTGGTCGATAATTTCGTTCTTTCAAAGTTTCTGGGTATTTGTCCTTTCCTCGGAGTATCCAAGAATCTGAAGACCGCCATGGGCATGAGCGCGGCGGTTGTCGCCATCATGCTCCTGGCGTCGGCGATCACCTGGCCGATCCAGATCTTCCTGCTTGATCCTCTCAATATCGGCTTTCTTCAAACGTTGGTATTTATATTGGTCATCGCCGCTTTGGTCCAGATGGTCGAAACCATGATGAAGAAAGCGATGCCGCCTCTTTACAAGGCCCTGGGGATCTACCTGCCTCTGATCACCACGAACTGCGCGGTCCTGGGTGTGACCATACTGAATATCAACAAGGCCTATTCATTCCTCGACGCGATGATCAACTCATTCGGAGCCGGTTTGGGCTTTGCTTTAGCGCTGTTCCTCTTTTCGGGCGTTCGGATGCGCATCGAAAAGTCCGACATTCCGAAGGCTCTTCGCGGCCTTCCGATCACATTGGTGGCCGCCTCGTTGGTCTCGGTTTCCTTCTTCGCGTTTAAGGGCTTGATCGAAAACATTTTCGGATGATCCATCCGATAATCAAGGAGATATCATATGTACGTCATACCGGTCCGTCTGTCCGCAATAAATGATATTTTGATCCCGGCACTGATCATGCTCGGAGCGGCTTTGCTCCTCGGGGTTTTGATCGTGATTGTCTCAAACATATTCAAAGTGCCGCGCAACGAGAAAAAAGAAGCGCTCATGGATGCACTCCCCGGTGCGAACTGCGGCGGTTGCGGCTTTCCCGGGTGTGAGGGTTATGCTGATTATCTACTCACACCGGGAGCAAACACCAGTCTTTGCTCCGTCGGCGGCGCGGAGTGTGCGAGAGAAATCGCCACGATTCTGGGCACAGAGGCAGTCGAGCCGGAGAAAAAAATCGTCGTCCTCCATTGCCAAGGCACGCGCGATCACACCTCCCCGAGATATGAGTACCTCGGGACTCAATCATGCCATTCGGCCCATAACCTGCTCGGCGGACCGGGATCCTGCACTTACGGCTGTCTCGGATTCGGCGACTGTGTAGCGGCCTGCGCTTTCGACGCCTTGCATATCAAGGACGGGATCGTCCATGTTGACCGCGAAAAGTGCACCGCTTGCGGTCAATGCGTAAAGGCCTGCCCCAAGAAACTCCTGAAGCTTCTTCCGGCGGACGCGACGGTCGCCGTACGTTGCAGTAACGAGTGGCCGGGTGCACGGACGCGAAAAGTCTGCAACATCGGATGCATCGGTTGTAAGCGCTGTGTCAAGGAGTGTTCCGTCGAAGCGATTTCCATGAATGGTTCCCTTGCGGTGATCGATCAATCTCTCTGCGTCCATTGCGGAGCATGCGTCGCCGTCTGTCCGACGAAGGCGATTGCCGAGCTGGAATAAATCGTTGAATTTATCTTGTTTTTCCTTGCACACCGAGATTAAATATGTTATTATTCTCTCTGCGCGTTATCCGGAAATGAGGAGGTATTACCATGGCTAAGTGCGAAATCTGTCAGAAGAATTTGTTTTTTGGCAGAAAGATCAGAATCACCCGTTCGCAGATTTCCCGCCGTGCACTGACACAGCAGAATGCGAATGTGCGTACCGTTCGGGTTATGGTCAACGGCACACCCAAGACGATGCATGTATGCACACGTTGTCTTCGTTCCGGTGCGGTTGAGAGAGCCTGATTTATTGTTTCTGAGTTTTATTAAGGCGGCCTTGCAAGGCCGCCTTTTTCATTGATCGGAATGAGCGAACAGCGATCCGTCCCTATTCGAAAATCCTTCGGACGGCGATGATCCTTTCCTGCAAGACCAGATTCCCGGAAAACGATGTCAGACGAAGTGTAGTCTTGCTCTTCGATATCATGATCAGCGTGCCGGTTTCGGTGCAGATCCCCATCTCATAAGGTGTGCTCGACCCGATCTCCAACGGATGACGGAAAAACACCAGATCGCCCGGCATGATGCTGTCGATCAACAGATCACCTGTGATCTCATCATACTTCAGAGTGACCGTTTCCCCTGATGTCATCTGATCCGCCATCTCTCGTGGAAGCGCAACTCCGTTCACCGATGCTGATACATACGCCAGTCCGGGCACGGACAATCCGCGCTTGGTGATCCCCCCCGGAAGATGCGTCATGTTGATGAAACTCAAGACCGAGCTGACGAAATATCGAACGCCGACCTTTTCGATCGGACTGTAAACACCGAGTTCAATGACGCCGCTACTGCTGATCCAGCCGTCTTTTCCGTCGGGAAGCGCGACATGATAAACACCGTCCCGCTTCTGATCCGAGAAAAGGACTGTGTTCATCATGACCTCGATTTCCAATGTGCCGTTGCTGGCATGGGACATGATGTTCTTGGAGACGTCCGAGACGACCAGTTTGTACTGATGCATGTCCGGCTCGATCGAATCCATCATCGCGGACAGATCCTTCTCCAGCACGAATCCTTCCAAGCCGTCACGGGTACGGATCAACACATATCCCTCGGTAGGCGACTTGGACAATAATTTGACCGGCTCATTGAAAAGCACCTGGGTGATCCGTTCACTGCGAACATCCGGCTCACGCATCAGACTCGTGACATAACGGATCACCATTCGATCCGATGTGTCCGTATACACCCTTACATCCTGAGGAGATATATACATCGCGATCTCCGGTGTTTCGATGAGCTTTGGCAACCACGTCGGAAGGATCCAGAATAATAACGCGACGATGACAATAAACACCAGTGTTGGCAGGATAAACTGCGAAACTCCGCGCTTTACGGATCTCGTGATATTCGTATCCTCATCCTCGAGGGACCAAACTTCTTTCAAATCCTGCGCCGTGCCGAATCTGCCCTCCAGTCCGGCAATTTTGTCGGATTCCCGGGTCTCTTCCGAGTTCGGAGTCCTGACTTTCGGTGGTTTTACCGCCCGGCCGATCGACCTGAAAAATTTGCGGATATGCTTCATCCGTTATCTCCCGAAGGGCTCTCTCCCCTAAACTCCATAACACACATCGCGATCGCCATATCGCCGTCATGCGAGATGCTGACGGACGAGGCGGTTCCGCCCATTCGATCATAAGCCTGTCGCGCGGCTCCGTGAAGGAGAAGCGTAGGTTTGCCGTAATCATCGACTGAAATCTCTATGTCTGTAAAACCGATGCCTTGCCTCCATATGCCCGTCCCCAAAGCCTTTGAGACCGCTTCCTTTGCCGAAAAACGAGCCGCCAGGGATTCCATCGACAGTTCTCCCCGAGCATCGGTGCACGCCTCCGTTTCGGACTTTGTGAAAACCCGATCGAGAAATAAGTCACCCTTCCTGTTGAAAAGGTCGCGAACTCTGGAAATTCTGATCACATCGACGCCGCAAGCAATCGCCATATTACGGTTGAATCCGGCTCTGTCGCCGGATTGCGCCTCCTCCGCCGTTTTTTCGGTATGTATCCTTCGTCCTTATGTCCTCGCCTTCAAAACGAAAGACCTTAAAATCCCCGATCAGGCGAGAATGAAGCCGATTGTCATAGTGTTTGCCGAGCTCGACCAGGGACAGATTGGTCGTTATGACGGTCGCCCGGCCATTCTGTTGCCGCTCTCCGAGGATATATAAGAGATCCGCCGCGTTGTACGGACCTTTTGCCTCTACGCCCAACTCGTCGATAACGAGAAAATCAACATTAAGAATCAACCCCCGCTTCGCGCTGATCTCCGCATCCCTCTGCGGATCCGGACTGAACGAACGGATCAGCGTCCGATGTTCATCCATTGTTTCGATCAGTTCGGTGGAGCGGATCACTAATACGGGCTCCGCGCGCTCCAAAATCGCGCGTGCGATGCTGATCGCCATAAATGTCTTTCCCGTGCCCGGATTCCCCCAAAAAAGCAGATTAGGACGTTCCTTAGCCTCTAAGTCAATGTACATACGACAAAATTCATAGATCGGGCGGATCTTCTCCGGATCGGAGTAGAACGCATCCGAATATTCCGAAAAGGAGATGCCCGGGTACCTGCGCAGACCGGATCGGTCAAAATAAGTCGGAACGAGCAGTGACTTCAGACACCGGCAAGGTTCGCCGTTCACAAATCCCTCGTCGCCGCATATGGAACAAAACGGCGTCGGACGATCATAATCCGCCGGGATGCCGAGCCGGACCAAGAGCGCGGTATGCTCGTCCCGGAGGCGGTCCGATTCCGCGTCTGACCCGGAGTCGTCACGATTTTCGAGGAGAGCAAGCATCCGCTCCGCCGTATGGAGCCGAAGTTGCACATCCTTTTCGCGAAGCTCCGGATATTTCTCGTAAAACTCGCGTACCTGACGAGTGCAGAGCACCTCACTTCGGGTCCTTCGATCCGACAAAATATTCATGATCTCGGTGGGAATTTGCCCCATGCTTTCCTCCTAGCGCGGACCCGGGTCCGAAGGCTCCCGGGCGTAGCGCTCCATAAGTTCGTTCGGATCATCTTCGAAGCGATGAAGCTCTTCTTCCGTGTATGTTACGCCCGCAAAATTCTGCTTGATATTGCCTGCACCCGACTTCAGATCAGCAGCCTTTTCGCTCCGGTATCGGGCGCTGTTGAGCTTAGCCTGTTCGTTCTCAAAGGACTTGGCCTCGTCGAGCGTCTTGATCCCCGCGGCGTACCATGTCATCAGCAGGTCATTGGCTCGCTTCATCGACGGAGCCGCACTATATTCGCACACCTTCTGGATCGCGTACTCCATCACCTCGTAAGGATATGCGAGCTTCTCGATCCACAGACGTATGGTATCCTCGTCAAAGCCGGTCATCTTCTTCCTCAAACGCTTGCCGAGCTTTCTGAGAGTGACCGCCACCGTCTCCTCGCGCATCAGGTAGGCGTCGAGGTCTTTGGCCGTACAAATGCCCTTCCCGTGCCACTGAACGGCCATGTATTTGATCTTGGACACCGAAGTCAACTGGTTGTCCTTATAAAGCTGTTGGAACAGCGCATAAATGACATCCGGATCAAAGCCGAACTCGAAAAGCAACGTGTCGATTTCACGGTACCATTGATAGGCCATCGAGCCGTGAAAAAAGGTGCTTTCGATCGAGCCTGCCAATTTCTCCCGAGCTTCGTTGAGCGGAGATATCGGTTCGTTCTCCTTGACCTCTTCCCGGCTCGAGCGTTGAATATAGCGCTCCACCTCGGCAACCTTGATATCGCTGACTTTCAGCTTTCCACGCTCGTCCCGATCGATCAAACCGGCCAGCGCAAGCTCGGCCAGCGCCCCCTTTACATCCTGTATCGCAACGGAAAGCCGCGAGGCGATGTCTTTCTCTCCGATCGCATAGCCTTTCCCGGACGCCATCAAAAAGTATAGGTATATTTGCACCGAAATCCCCGAGAGCCCGGGCATATAATCGGAAATAAACAGGTCCGGCACCGCCGTATCTGAGAGCAGAAGCTTTTTTCGGTCATCGGATTTCACTTCAGGTCATCCTCCGCGAGCGTAAAATCAACCCTAATTATAGCATCACCGGACTGCCTTTTCCAACGCGAGAAGTGATAAAAACAATACGGACCCGGGCGACCGCCCGGGTCCGTAATCGGATCGTCCTTCAGAGGGCGAACAGGGGCGATTACGCCTGCTCTGCCTTCTTCTTATAAGAGTCGTACCGCTCCATCGCGTCCTGCTTGTTCTTCTCAAACAAGGCCTCGACCTTCTCGGTCGGATACTTCTTGTAGAGAGAGTTATAGCGGACCTCACTGTTCAGGAAGGCCATGAAATCGCCTGCGGGTTCCTTGGAGTCCAGCGTGAACGGATTCTTGCCCTCGTCCTTCAGCATCGGATTAAACCGGTACAACTGCCAATATCCGCACTCGACCGCATCCTTCTCGTGCTTCTGGGTGGAGCCCATGCCGGTCTTGATACCGTGGTTGATACACGGTGAATAGCAGATGATGATCGACGGGCCTTTATAGGCCTCCGCCTCGTTCATCGCCTTGATGAGCTGGTTCTGGTTCGCGCCCATCGCGACCTGTGCGACGTACACGTATCCGTAAGCCATCGCCATCATGCCGAGGTCCTTCTTCTTGATCGGTTTACCGCCGGCGGCAAATTGCGCGATCGCTCCGGTCGGGGTCGACTTGGAAGCCTGTCCGCCGGTATTGGAATACACCTCGGTATCGAGGACCAAGACGTTCACATCTTCGCCGGTCGCCAGAACATGGTCCAATCCACCGTATCCGATGTCATATGCCCAGCCGTCTCCGCCGATGATCCAGGTGGAGCGCTTCATGAAGTAATCCTCGTATTCGAGAATACTGTCGACTTCTGCCTTGATCGCCGCGTCACCGCCCTTGTAGCCCTTCAGTGCGACGCTCAGAGCGGCGGACACCTCGCGTGTCGCGTCGTTATCGTCGAATTTATCGAGCCATGTATTGCCGGCTTCCTTGATCCCATCTTCGTCGATCTTCTCAAGCAACGACTTGAGTTGGTCGGCTACGCGGTTCCGAAGCTGCTTTGCGCCCAAGTGCATGCCCAGACCGTGCTCCGCGTTATCCTCGAAAAGCGAG
>JAFGGR010000021.1 GCA_016930475.1 Clostridiales bacterium
CGGCGGAGCGATCCAGGCGGCGATCACGCCGTCTTTGGCGCGTTCGATCCGATTGGGTGAGGAGAAGAAGGGACTTCGGAGCGTCAGCATCTTTATCAGTATCGCGGCAGTCGTCATGGGCGTTATGGTGATCGCCGGAGTCCTGTTGGCGGAATTCGTATATCCGCTTATTTGGTCGGATCCGAATAAAAGCGAAATAATCAAGACAGCTTCCAATGCGGCGAAGATCCTTTTCCCGCAAATCTTCTTCATGATGCTCGCCGCTTTTTCGATCGGGATCTTAAACGCGTATAAAAAATTCACCGCGACGGCGATGGGACCGACTGTCTATAATTTTTTTGTTCTTTTGGCGATCATCATTTGGGGCGGGCCGAGTGATAAGGCATTATACCGGGTTGTGACCGGAATAATGATCGCCGCGCTGATCTATTTCCTGTTTCAGGTCGCTGTCGGGAAAAAATACCTGAAAAACTTCCGCTTCAGTCTCAATGGAAGGGACGAAGGTTTTCGATCTCTGTTTTTTCTCGCGATCCCGATCCTGATCTCATCTTCGATCATCCAGTTGAACGTGATCGTGATCAGTCATTTTGCCGATGTGTTTACCAATATGCAATTTTCGATCGGTGCCGCGGAAAAAATCTGGCAAATGCCCTACGGCATTTTTGCCGTCGGTGTCGGTTCCGTGATGCTTCCGTCTCTGGCCGGTCATTTCGCGGCGGGGAAGTTGCGGAGTGCTTCCGAACTCCTTTCGTCGTCTCTTCGCAATGCTCTTTTCATGACGATCCCGATGGCCGGACTCTTGATCATGATGCCAAACGATATTATCTCTGCTGTTTTTCAATGGAACAGTAGATATTCGGAGGAACAGGTCGTCAATACGTCTGTTCTCCTTCTCGGCTATTCCGCGGCAGTCATTATTCAAACTATTATATTTATATATAACCAAGCCTATTACGCGATCGGAAAGACCAAGATGCCCTTGTTTTCGGGGTGTGTCAGTTTGGTCGTTGTGTTTGTCAGTAATTACCTGCTGATTTCTCTGAATCCCGATCCCAAACCCATTTATCTGACGCTTTCCTATTCGCTTGCCGGAATCGTGTCCGCGCTCTTCCTGGTCCTGAATTATCGCAGAAAGAAAGAGCTGGTCCCGAAGGGGATATTGCCCTTTGCCTTGAAGGCGACAGTCTGTTTGCTGGCTTTGGTTGCGGCTTTATATCTCGTAAATCAGATTCGTTACGAGCCGTCAGGAAAAATCATGGAGTTCGTATATGTTGCCGTTAAGGGCATCGTGGGGATTTCTGTTTACCTTGCATGCGCCGCCCTTTTGAAAATGTCCGAGCTGCAATCGTTCTTTCGGCGGTTAACGGAACGCTTCCGCAAGAATCGGAATCAAGACGCGATTTGATATCAATGCCGGATATGTCCTTGATTGTCGAAAAGAAATCGAGAAAGCGATTGACGTTCCGGTAAACTATTCGTATAATTGGTACTAATAAGAACGTATGTTCGATAAGGAGGCACTCATGGCTAAGGCAAATAAGGTTCCGGGGAAGTCTGCCCAGGAAATTTCACAGAAATCAAATACCGAGAGAGAAAGAGCGTTGGACTCCGCATTGCTCCAGATCGAGAAGCAATTCGGTAAGGGCGCGATCATGAAATTGGGCGATCGCGTCAACGTTCAAGTGGAAGTCATTCCGACCGGAGCACTTTCATTGGATATTGCCCTGGGCGTCGGCGGAATACCGAAGGGACGTGTCGTCGAAATATTCGGACCCGAGTCTTCCGGTAAGACTACGGTCGCGCTGCATATTGTTGCCGAAGCGCAGAAGGCGGGCGGAACCGCCGCATTCATTGATGCCGAACATGCTCTCGATCCGACTTATGCCAGCAGGATCGGAGTCAATATCGATGATTTGATCGTTTCTCAGCCGGACACCGGAGAACAGGCCTTGGAAATCACTGAAGCATTGGTTCGAAGCGGTGCGGTTGATGTCGTTGTCGTTGACTCGGTAGCGGCACTGGTCCCGAAGGCCGAGATCGACGGTGAAATGGGCGATTCCCATGTCGGCCTTCAGGCGCGACTGATGTCTCAGGCACTCCGGAAACTGGCCGGTGTCATCAGCAAGTCCAGCACGGTTTGTATTTTCATCAACCAATTACGCGAGAAGGTCGGCATCATGTTCGGCAATCCCGAGACTACGCCTGGCGGGCGCGCTTTGAAATTTTACTCGTCGGTCCGACTGGATGTTCGCCGCACCGAGAGTCTTCGAGTCGGAAACGAGATCGTAGGTAATCACACCCGCGTAAAGGTGGTCAAGAACAAGGTTGCGCCTCCGTTTAAAGAAGCGGAGTTTGACATCATGTACGGCGAAGGTATTTCCAAAGAAGGCTGTATCATTGATCTTGCAGTCGCCAAGGACATCATCGACAAGAGCGGATCATGGTTCTCTTATAAGGGCGAAAGGATCGGTCAGGGTAAGGATAACGCAAGAGTATTCCTTAAGGAGAATCCGGATATGCGCGATGAGATCGAGGCCGCGATCCGAGGCAATATCGACCCTGCTTCTTCGACCGGCGAGCAGGATGTTGACGAGAAAGATGATGTGTCACTCGACTCCGAGATACTTGGAATTGATCTGTAATTGCGAATTCGGATCCGATGTTTCCACACAACATATTCCTTGACCGAGCGGAAAGGTTTGGAGGTTGGTTCAATTCAATAATATCATCGATCTTTCTTCATTATCGTCAGCGAGAGAAGTGGCCGTCGGTTTTATCGGCATATCAAAAAAATCCAGCGGACGGGTAAGAGACCATTTGCTCCGCAAGGGTTTTTCTTCGGATTTGTGTGATTCAGTCGTTGCCGGTTTGATCGAGGATGGGTTTATTGACGATGAACGCGTCGCTCGTGCGATCCTTACGTCCAGAAGGGGCGCAAAGTCGGAGGGACGTTTTCGTTTGCGCGCGCGAATGATTGAGCGCGGGGTTCCCGAGAATACTGCGGAAAGCGTTCTTGCGATGTCTCCGGCCGACTCGGACACGATCACCGAACTTCTTCGATCCACATACAAATCGGACGGACCGATCGAATTGAGTCGGGATGAATATCGACCGGCGGTTACAAAGGCCTCCAGATTTTTGGTCAGCCGAGGTTATTCATACGATTTAATTTCTTATGCCTTGAGTAATTTCTTTAAACAAGTAGAATAGTACTTATCTCTTACCAAGGAGTCTTCATGACCGATAAGAAACAAGCTGTCAAGGTCGCCCTGGTCACTTTGGGATGTTCAAAGAATCTCGTCGACGCGGAGTGTATGTCCTCGATTCTGGAAGCAGAAGGATTCTCTCTGGTTTCCTCGTTTGAGTCGGCTGACGTTATTGTGATCAACACCTGTGGATTTATCGAGCAGGCAAAGACCGAAGCGATCGACATGATTTTGGAAGCGTCAGATCATAAGAAGCCTCACGGGAATGTATCGCATATCGTCGTCACCGGCTGTTTGTCGCAACGGTATCCCGGTGAGATCCTTTCCGATCTTCCGGAAGTGGATGCCGTTCTCGGTACCGCTCATTATCACGACATCGCGGATGTTATCCGGAGATTACTGGTGGCTGATGAGGATCCGGTTCGGACCTTTGTGTCCGCGTCGGGAGGTCTGGAGCACCTCAAATACGGACGCAAAGTTTCGACTTATCCGTATGCCTGGCTCAAAATAGCGGAGGGTTGCTCCAATGCGTGCGCCTATTGCGCCATTCCGCTCATTCGCGGTCCTTTTCGTTCAAGGCCATTTGAGGATATCATTTCCGAAGCCGAGGTTTTAGCGGATCAGGGATATGGAGAAATCATTTTGGCAGCCCAGGACACGACCTCCTACGGCAAGGATCTTTATGGAACAAGAAGGCTTCCTGAGCTTCTACGGGCGTTGACTTCGATCGAGAAAGTCTCATCGGTCCGTATCATGTACGCTTACCTTGACGGGATCACGGACGAATTGATCGAGGAGATGAGGTCCAATCCCAAGGTCTTGCATTATTTGGACATCCCCGTTCAGCACGGAGACGACCGAGTTTTGATCCGGATGGGGAGAAGAGACCGCGTGCGGGAGATCTCGTCTATAGTCTCCCGGTTGCGCAAAGAAATTCCTGATATTGTTCTCCGCTCGACCGTGATCGTCGGGTTTCCCGGAGAAACCGATGAGGAGTTTGCTCAACTGATGACGATGATCGAGAACTGGTCCTTTGACCGACTCGGTTGCTTTGTCTTTTCCGCAGAAGAAGGAACACGGGCCTTTCTGATGAGTGACCCTGTGCCTCCGGAAGTCGCTGAGGATCGATATGACCGACTGATGACTCTTCAGAACGGCATATCGCTTAAGGCAAATGAGGCAAGGATCGGCTCGGAAGTATGGGTCACTATTGATTCCATATCGGAAGATGGTATATTTTACATTGGAAGGTCTTATGGGGAAGCTCCGGAAGTGGATCCGGTAATCAATGTTTTAGCGACCTCTTCGACACTAAAATTGGGAGAGAAATATAAGGTTTCGATCGTGGATTTCTCTGCCTATGATATGACGGGAGTAACTGTGGATGAATTTACCCAATAAGCTTTCGGTGTTGCGGATCGTACTGATCCCGCTGATCTTGATTTTTATGCTGCCCTTGAGCATCTGGGGATTCAAACCTGCGGGTTGGAACCTTTTTGTCTCAACGACCGGAATAACCATTGCCGGTATCCTTTTTGTGATCGCCGCCATCACGGATTATGCGGACGGGACCATCGCCCGCAAATACAAAATGATCACCAATCTCGGCAAGTTTCTCGATTCTTTAGCGGATAAGATGCTTGTTATATCGGTCCTTATCGCTTTTGTTGAACTTGAAAGGATTTCATCTTTTCTCGTTGTGGTCATCGTACTCAGAGAGTTCATGGTCACCGGACTGCGCTTGGTAGCCAGCAAGAATGGCGTGATCATGGCGGCGGAGATGATCGGGAAGATCAAAACGGTCACACAGATGATCGCCATTATATTTCTTTTCTTTGAGTCTACATTCATATCTGTCGCGCTCAGCATTTTCGAGAATGCACCAACGGAGACGGTTCAATACAATGTGAAGTTGATCGGAAACATATTCGTTGCCATCGCGATCGTTATGACCATCATTTCCGGTTTGGATTATTTAATTCGAAATCGCCGACTTCTCAAGGAAAATGAAGAATAGTTTGATTTTCAAAATAATTAGGCTTAAGTTTGCCGAGATGTATTGACATTTTCTTTTCGTTCAGATACAAACAATGTAGCAGATAGTTTGAACAGTCATTCAGGAGGTATACAGATGACAGGAGATCCAATTTTTGAGAACGTTAAGGCTATACTCATAGAACAACTGGGAATCGACGGAGAATCGATTTCTCCGGAGTCTAGTTTGATCGATGATTTGAACGCTGATTCATTGGACATGGTTGAGTTGGTTATGGCAATGGAGCAGGAATTCGGTATCTCGATTCCCGACGAGGAAGCTGAGCGTATCAAGACGGTAGGCGACGCGATCGACTTTATTAAGGCAAATTCATAATGCAAGGTTTTTGTTAATTAGCATTGGAGCTCCTTCACGGGAGCTTTTTTGCATAAGGAGAGCAATTATTTCATGGATGATTCGTTATTGTCCGAACAGTTATCCGTTTTGCAGGAGAAACTGGGTTATCGTTTTTCGAATATCCGGCTTCTGGTCAATGCGTTGACACATTCGTCCTATGCTTATGAATCGAAGGACAAAGACGTCGAAGATAATGAGCGCCTCGAATTCTTAGGCGATGGCATTTTGGATTTTGTGATCGCAGAAGAACTCTTCCATAGAAAAACCAAAGGGGACGAGGGATATCTTTCAAAAACTCGCGCACTGATCGTGTGCGAAGCGATGCTTGCCGAAGTCGCCGAGGGGATGGAGGTCGGAGGACTTTTGCTCCTCGGCCGCGGTGAGAATGCCTCGGGAGGGCGTCACAAGCCCTCAAATCTCTCCAGCGCCATGGAGGCGATGTTCGCGGCCATTTATTTGGACGGGGGCTTTGAAGTGGCAAAGAAGTCGATTCTGAGCATATTGAACGAAGCTATACGGCGTGCGCTTGCCGGTACGCTTGTTTTCGACTATAAAAGCAGGTTATTGGAGTGGTCCCAAAGTGAACTCGTTCATAAGCCGATTTCCTTTGTCATTCTTGATGAAGAGGGACCGGTTCATGACCGTATGTATCAGGCGGCTGTTTTACTTGACAACGTCGTTATCGGAGAAGGAGCAGGCCGAAGCAAAAAGCAGGCGGAGCAAAAAGCGGCCAAGGCTGCGCTCGGTAAAATTTATCCCGAAGCCTGATATTCGTGGTATGCGTTTGGACTTCAATATTCAGCAATCCGGTTTCCACATCGTTTCATAAATCGTTTGTTTTGGTATATAATCTTAG
>JAFGGR010000022.1 GCA_016930475.1 Clostridiales bacterium
AAGGACGATGCAGAAGACGCAAAAGCGCAGGCTCGGGCTTTTTATGAGTTCGTTCGGAACTATGCATACAGTTGTGTGCCTGTTTTGGATGTTGAGTACAATCCGCCCGAATTTGACGAAAACGGGCAAATCGATCCGGATCATCTGACCAAGGAACAGTTAGCGTCCGCTGTTAAGACTTTTGCGGACGAATTCAAGGCTTTGAGCGGATTCGACCTGATGATCTACAGTTATCCGTATTTCATTAAGAACAACTTTGACCAGACATTTGCATGGGATCAATACAAACTTTGGATCGCTCATTATGATGTTCCTGCGCCGATGTACGGCATTTCTTCGACATGGATGCCGGAGTCTTTGTGGTGCTGGTCTCGCTGGGATATGTGGCAATATACCTCAAAGGGTACCTTGTCCTCAATACCCAACTCCGCCCCGGGTCATCTGGACATGAGTCAAGCGACAGATAATATTCTGTTGAGCACGCCAACCGCGGTCACGGCGGTCGATTGGCCTTCGACAACATCGATCAACGGAGGAGATATTACATTAAGTGGTTGGGCATTAAGTCACTCCGGCACAAAGCGGATCGATGTTTATTCAGATGATGATGTGTGGTTGGGCTCTACGGATAAAATGTACGAGCGAGCGGACGTACAGGCGATCATCAACAGTAACGGCCGCTATAACGACGGACTTCACAGCGGATTCGCCCTGACCTTGGATGCCGAATTCTTTTCGATCGGGCAAAACACAGTGAAGATCAAGGTGACCAACCGTAATGACACCGAAACCTGGTCCAGTCATACATTTACATACGGTGAGGTGGCTTATCAGAGCCATGTTCAAGATTTGGGCTGGCAGGATTGGGCTCATGACGGAGGAGCCTCGGGAACAAGCGGGCAGTCCAAACGATTGGAAGCGATGTCGATCATACTTCTGGGGATCGACGGAGGCATTGAGTATCGCACCCATGTCCAGGATATCGGTTGGATGCCTTGGGTAGCGGACGGAGCCATAACCGGTACGAGTGGACAGGGCAAGAGACTTGAGGCGATTCAAATCCGCCTGACCGATGAAGCCGCGGAGAAGTACGATGTTTATTATCGCGTACATGCCGAAAATGTAGGATGGATGGGTTGGGCGAAGAACGGAGAATCTTCCGGAACAGCCGGTTATGGGTATCGACTGGAAGCGATCGAGATCGTCCTTTCCGAAAAGGGTGAAGCGGCTCCCGGTTCCACAGCCAATTCCTATGCAGACTTCTACACTCTGCCGATAGTCAGTTATCAGACGCACATTCAGGATGTCGGTTGGCAAAGCAGTGTAATAAACGGCGCAACTTCGGGAACGAGCGGGCAGTCCAAGCGTCTGGAAGCGATTCGAATGAAGCTGGAGCATTTGGACGGCGGGATCGAATACAAAACTCACGTACAAGATATCGGCTGGATGAACTGGGTGTCCGACGGCATTTTGAGTGGAACCAGCGGCGAGTCCAAGAGGCTGGAGGCGATTCAGATTCAACTGACAGGGGACACGGAGGCCTTATATGATGTCTATTACAGGGTGCATGCTCAAGAATTCGGTTGGTTGGATTGGGCAAAGAACGGAGACCCCGCCGGAACTGCCGGGTACAGTTATCGATTAGAGGCAATTCAAGTCGTCCTGGTTCCTAAGAACGGTATGCCTCCGGGGGCGACAGCCCAACCTTTTCGAAAAGCAGAATAGAACGAAACGACGAGCGGCGCGTATCGTTTTGCCTTGCATATAAGCGAAAAGCATTGTTTTACCGATACATTTCAGACGATTTATATCTTGCTAACATGTTGACACGGAGAGTGTTTTTCGGTTATCTATTATGATATTGTGATGGCTGGGAAACGGTGTCATGATATTTATAACAGGCGCTCGATTTGATCATGGTTTTCGGAAAGGATCCGATGCGTATTTGCAAGCATAAGGTTGATATGAAGCGGCTCCTTTTAGGCTTTTTGATTGCCGTTATTTCAGGTGTCCTTATACTGACGACGATTTCGGCCGCAAACCTGTCCGCGTATTATACACAGGGCGCGCTCGGAAGAAGTCTTGATGTCTACGCAAACTTCTCCGTGAACAGAAATTATCTCGCACCCGCGGGTACGCTGTGTCGTTCAACACAGATGCTCGGCGAATTTGTCGGGGTCACCATTCACGAGACCTCCAATTGGCGTGCCGGCGCAAACGCCAGAATGCATGCCATGTACCTTAGGGGCGGTGGCCAGAACGAGGAGGTCAGCTGGCATTACAGCGTTGACAGCGTCTGCGCCTACCAAAGCATTCCGGAATCCGAGAAGGCTTGGCATGCCGGAGACACCGGCAAAGGGACGGGCAACGCGCATACCATAGCCATCGAAATTTGTGATTATTCGGATGACGGAAACTTTGATCAGGCAATGGCGAATGCGGAGTGGCTGGCGGCGGATATCTTGTATCGACACGGCGTCTATACAACGGAAGGCAGTCTGTTTCAACACAACGATTTCAGCCTGGAAAAGAAGAATTGCCCGATCACCATACGAGACACCAACCGATGGGATGAGTTCTGCATTAAGACGCAAATGTTTTTGGACCGAATGGTTGCGGCCCAGGGAACGATCCGTCTTGATGATTCGGATTGTAATTTTTCTTTCAGCGGCTCTTTACCGGAGGGTTTCGGAGCATCCCGAGTTGACATCTACTCGAAGGATTCCACCTTAGTCGGATCTGTTCCGGTCACCAACAACAGTTTCGCGGTTTTGTTTTTGGCTTCTCAATTCAAAGCGGGCTGGCACTCGCTCAGTTTTGCGGCCGTCAAATCGGACGGAACATCCAGTTGGAAATCATTTTCTTTTCTCGTCGGACCCGCGTCGAGGATGAGTTTGGATCTGCCGTCAGGAAAAGGGACGGTTTATGAGGACATAACCGTTCAGGGATGGGCGATCTGTCATGCGGGTATTTCGAGAATTGATGTTTACGATGAGGACAATTCGTTACTTGCCTCGACGGACCAATTATATGAGCGAAGTGACATTGATGCAATTTTCAATACGGCTGGTAATTACCTGGATGCTCTGCACAGTGGTTTCTCGTGTACCATCGCAAGCGGTGCGTTAAGCGCGGGACTCCATGTGATCCGCGTGGAAGCGACCGGTTATGACGGTTCCGTTCAGAGCATATCCAGAGAAATTTCAGTAGGTGAGATACTTCCGGATTATCCCGATTCACTATCGGACACGGAAATTTCCGTGAATTATCAAAGCCATATTCAAGATATCGGCTGGCAAGGTTGGGTCAGTGACTCTTCCGTGTCCGGAACGATCGGACAAGCCAAGCAATTGGAAGGCATACGCGTTTTTCTCAATAATATTGATGGCGGCGTTGAGTATCGGACGCATGTCCAGGATATCGGATGGATGGACTGGGTATCGGATGGTTACGCGAGCGGAACAAGCGGCCTTTCCAAACAACTGGAAGCCGTCGAGATTCGTTTGACGGGTGAAGCCGCAGAAGATTACGATATATACTACCGCGTCCATGCCCAGAATATTGGATGGATGGGATGGGCAAAGAACGGTGTGGCGGCCGGAACCGCAGGTTATTCGTATCGACTGGAAGCGATCGAAATTCAGTTGGTACTGAAGGATGCCGCGCCCCCAGGATCCACGGCGAATCCGTTCGTGGAGCTTTTCGCGCCGAAGACGATCGATAATGTCAGCTATAAGACCCATGTCCAGGACATCGGATGGCAGGACTATGTCCGTAACGGAGATGTATCCGGGACGAGTGGACAGTCAAAGCGATTGGAAGCCATTGAGATCAAATTGGAAAATATCGTAGGGGGCATAGAGTATCGGACTCACGTACAGGATATCGGATGGATGGATTATGTGGCCGATGGTGCGTTGAGCGGGACGAGCGGACAGTCCAAGCGCCTCGAGGCAATTCAAATCCATCTGACGGGAGCCGCTGCGGAAACATACGACATCTACTACTGCGTCCATGCCCAGAATGTGGGATGGCTCGATTGGGCCAAGAACGGCGAGTCGGCCGGAACGGCAGGATTCAGTTACCGTCTCGAGGCGATTAAGATCGTTCTCGTACCGAAGGGCGGGGCGGCACCGGGACCAACAACGCGGGCGTTTGTGCAGGGATAAGAGATTAAACCGGAACATATAAACAAATAGGTGCAAACAGCGCGGGAATAAACTCCCGTGCTTTTTTTTACGTACAATATCGAAACAATGTATATAGTATCGATCAGTATATACAAGTTTTCTATATGGGAGTAATCTAAAGAAAAAGTGATATATGTGGCAAAAGCACGATCTGACAATGTGAAAAGGAGGGTTAGTGATGAAAAGCGATCGCTTCGTTCGAATTCTGTCTGCTTTTTTAAGTCTATTTATCGTTATTGGAATTTTAGTTGCGAACAGAGATACCGTTCTGGCAGATGTGGATCCCACGACGGGACTCACGTATACAATTACCAGTGGCGAGGCGACAATAACCGATTTCACGGCTCCGGCAGGTTTTGACGGATCGCTTGTTATACCCACTACATTAGGTGGATTGAGTGTGACGAGTATAGGTGATTGGGCGTTTGATAGCAGCTCAAGTCTGACGAGTATTACAATCCCGACAAGCGTGACGAGTATAGGGGAGTGGGCGTTTGGAAGTTGCACGGGTTTGACTAGCATCACGATTCCAAACAGTGTGACGAGTATTGGCTATGCTGCTTTTATGTATTGCAACGGTTTGACGAGCATTGCAATCTCGAGCAGTGTAACAAACATTGGAGATCTTGCGTTTTCTGTCTGCTCCAGTCTGACGACGATCACCGTAGATGCTACCAATACAATGTACAAAAGTGTGGATGACATTTTGTATTCAAAAAACGGAGCTGAATTAATTCGTTGTGCGGGAGGAAAGTCCGGTAATATAACGATCCCAAACAGTGTAACGCACATTATGGAATCTGCATTTGAACATTGCAGAAATTTGACAAGCATTACGCTTTCGAACAGTGTGATGAGCATTGGGGATCGGGCGTTTGCAAGTTGCTATAGTCTGACGAGCGTCACGATTCCGAGCAGTGTGACGAGTATTGGGGATCATGCGTTTTATGACTGCACAGATCTTTCGAGCATCACGATCCCAAACAGTATCACGAGCTTAGGTGACAGTATCTTTATGTGGTGCTCGAGTCTAACGAGCGTCACGATCCCAAGCGGTGTAACGAGTATTGGGGAGTACGCATTTTATCAGTGCTCAGGCCTAACTGGAATCACCATCCCGAGAGGAGTGACAAGTATCGGAACTCAAGCCTTTGATGGTTGCTCCAAACTTGCTGATGCCTACTTCTACGGGAATGCGACAACTTTGGGCTTACAAGTGTTTGATGGATGCGCTGCTGACTTTACCGTGCATTATTTGAATTCGCGCACCGGATTCACTAACCCGTGGAATGGATATCCGGCTGAACCCTTTGCCGATGAAATCTCTTACCAAACCCATGTCCAGGATGTCGGCTGGCAGGACTATGTCAGTAATGGAGCAGTATCCGGAACCAGCGCACAGTCCAAGCGACTGGAAGCCATTCGCATTAAGCTGGAACTCGAAGGAATCAGCGGCAGCATCGAATATCGGACCCACGTCCAGGATATCGGCTGGCAGGATTGGGTCGCCGACGATGCTTTAAGCGGAACGAGCGGACAGTCGAAAAGACTCGAGGCGATCCAGATTCGTCTGACGGGAGAGGTCGCAGACGCATACGATGTCTATTACCGCGTCCACGCTCAGAACGTCGGCTGGATGGATTGGGCTAAGAACGGAGCGTCCTCCGGAACAGCCGGGTTTTCCTATCGACTGGAAGCGATCGAAGTTAAGTTGGTACCCAAAGGCGATCCTGCGCCGGGTCCCACAACCAGATCATTTATTGATCTCAACACTTTGGAAAAGGTCAGTTACAAGACCCATGTGCAGGATGTCGGCTGGCAGGATTATGTCCGTAACGGAGATATATCCGGGACGAGCGGACAGTCCAAGCGTCTGGAAGGTATCCAAATCAGGCTCGAAAATGTAGTGGGCGGGATCGAGTACAGCACGCATGTTCAGGATTATGGCTGGATGGCCTTTGTCGCAAATGACGCAATGAGCGGAACGAGCGGACAGTCCAAAAGACTCGAGGCGATAAAGATCCGCCTGACGGGAGCGGCGGCGGACGCTTATGACGTTTACTACTGCGTCCATGCCCAGAATGTGGGATGGCTCGATTGGGCCAAGAACGGCGAGTCGGCCGGAACGGCCGGATTTAGCTATCGGCTGGAAGCAATCAAGATCGTTCTGGTACCAAAGGGCGGACCGGCACCGGGGCCAACAGCGCGGGCGTTTGTGCAGGGGTAACCGCCTCGATTATATTGATCTCACAGGTCAAGAAATCGGACCCGATGATTAAGCGATGTGGCAGATCCTGCACAGCGGATCAGACCGTACCGCCCGCTCAAAACTCCGAAGCGACAATTGCGCGACTTAAGGGCACCGGTGGAAGGCGATCCGGTTCTAATAATCAGCAATCGAGCAAAAGAGTAGCCAGCTTGCTCAAATCAAAGCAAGCGATAAAGGATCCGGTACAGCATTTCTGCTTCACCCTTAGTGAGCGGTACGCACGAAGCCATTTGTCCCGGGATCTCCGCGGCTCTTTCTTTGAGCGCTCGGCCGGCATCGGTCAGGAAAATCCGGACGTTTCGCTCGTCCTTTGTGTCGCGCTTTCGATTCAGTAGGCCTTCCGCCTCCATTTTCTTCAGAAGCGGTGTCAGCGTACCTGAGTCCAGAAAAAGCCTTTCACCGAGATCCTTTACGGAAACTCCGTCTCTTTCCCAGAGCGCCAGCAAGGCAATGTACTGCGTGTACGTCAGGCCCAGCGGCTCGAGAAGTGGGGTATACAGGCGGATGATCTTGCGCGACGCGGCATAGAGCGGAAAGCAGAGTTGATTTATGAGAAGAAGCGGATCATTTCCGGCTTCTTCTTGTAATTCCCCGGCCGCTTCGATTGCGAACCCCGGTTTCTTCGGGTCGACGATCTTCATTATGGCGCTCCTTTTCGAAAAGAAGGATGAGCCGCAGGCTCAGGGCACTGCGGCTCACCGATAAATATTACAGAAGTTTCAGGATATGTTCCTCGAGATCCTCGGGTTTGACGGAAGGGGCGAATCGACCGACCACCCGACCATCCCGATCGACAAGAAACTTCGTGAAGTTCCATTTGATATCTTTTCCGGAAAGCGTCTGAAGGAAGGACTTCATCTTCTTTTTGAAATCACTGAATTCCGCATTCTCGAGATCGTCGGGCGCATTCTCTTTCAGATACGTGAAAAGAGGCTCGGCTTCTTTGCCGTTGACATTGATCTTCGCGAACGTCTGAAACTTGGTTCCGAAGTTGATCTTGCAGAACTGCGCGACTTCCTCGTCGGTCCCCGGTGCCTGTCCGAGAAATTGGTTGCAGGGAAAGTCCAGAACCTCGAATCCGCGATCGCGATACTTGTCGTAGAGTTCCGAAAGCCCGTCGTACTGAGGAGTAAACCCGCATCCGGTCGCCGTATTGACGATCAGGAGCACCTTGCCCTTGTAGTCCGCCATCGGTACGTCTTCTTTCTTTGTGTTTTTAACCGTAAAATCGTATATATTCATGGATAGCACCTCCGATTCATGTTGAGGAAAGATTAAATACAATTCAATTGTATCAAATCTAATATCGAAAAGCAAGCCCGCCCATCCCGGTGTTATAATCAAGTCAGGGGGAAAAGGGAGGCCGACATGAAAAAGATACTCATATCCGCAATTCTTTGCGTGACTCTGATCCTATCTATAACCGCATGCCGGACCGATCAGCCGAGCGAGACGTCGACGACCCCGACGAGCGCAGAGGCGACATCGGTCGTCCCGACGACCGCGGAGGCGACCGAGCCGCTCACGTACAAAGCCCAATATTTTCGAACCGGCGGTTACGTCCCGGAAACAGAGTATCCCTATGTGGTGATCGTCCAAAGTGCGAAAGAACTGGCGGAGTACATTTCGGATAACGAGGATGACTATTTTTTCGGAAGCAGGGAAGCGACGGATACGGAAGAACCACACGGGATGCTGCCTACGATTGACGCGTATGACGAAGCCTTCTTTTCGAAAAACGCCCTGTTGATCGTCGTCGTAAAAGAGCCGAGCGGCTCGATCCGACACGAGTTCCTTGGATTCGGCGAGAAAAATGAGATTCGCCTCCGTCGACTTATCCCGGGCGTCTGCACCGACGACAGCGCGAACTGGCATATCTTGATCGAATTGCCACTGCCCAGCCCGGTTCTTCTTTCCGGGTATTATCCGACCGTCGAGTGGATCGTCGGAGACGCGAAATAGCAGGAATTCCCCGAACTTGCGCTTTTCGAGAATCGTTGACAAACTAACAGTTGTTAGGTATGCTCAAGAAGACTAACAACTGTTAGATTGATTTTCGGGGGTGCGCATGAGTCCGACGGATAAGAATACCAAAGAAATCATTTTGGATACCGCGCTGGATTTGTTTCAGACGAACGGTTATTCGACAGTGTCCATTCGGGATATCTGCAAAATCGTCGGGATAAAAGAAAGTTCGGTGTATTACCACTTCAAAAATAAAGAAGACATTTTGAACACGATCCTCCTTCGGGCCGGAGCGTGGGTGACGGAGAAGAAAAACCGATTCAGAGAGACCTTGGAAGCATCGGTCCGGGTGCCCCGCGAGGCATTTATCGCCGTCGGCGTTTCCTATATCGAGAAGTGCCTCCTCGAAGAGAAAATTTTCAAGGTGATCCGGATGTTGACCATCGAAAAGCAACGCAACGAAGCCGCCGCGGATCTTTACAACGAGCTGTTGTTTACCCTTCCGACGGAGCACCAGACGCAAGTTTTTTCCATCATGATGAAGAAGGGTTTTGTCCGCGAGGACAGCCCGGAAGTTATCGCTTCCGAGTACCAGGCCTTGATTATTTTTGTATTCCAGAAGTACTTTTCGGGAAGTAAACCTATTTCGTCGGATGCCCGGTCATCGGCCGCGCAGGAATTGTCTTTGTTACTCAAGCGATTCTATGATCGCTATTTTCAATGAAAAGAAGGGCGAAACCATGAAAATCTATCGATCGCGAAAAGCGCAGGAAAGGATCTGCTCGACCTATGACTGTTTGCTCGACGAATGGGGCGTCGACATCACGCAAATGGATGTTATGACGCAGTACGGCAGTACGCACATTAATGTATTCGGAGAAAAAAATGCGCCGCCGGTCCTGCTTTTCCATGGCGTGGGTGATGACTCCGCATTAATGTGGATCTTTAACGCCGCGGCGCTCGCGCCTCATTTTCGTTTATATGGGGTTGACACGATCGGGGGGCCCGGCAAAAGCGTGCCGAATGAGAACTATAATCGGTCATTCGACGATGCGGTGTGGATCGATGAAGTGCTGGACGGCCTCGGACTCGAAAAGGTTCATATCGCCGGGGTTTCACACGGAGGGTACATGGCGCAAGCCTATGCGATCGCCAGGCCTCAACGCGTCGGGAAAGTCGTTTCTATGGCGTCCGGCGTGCTTGACCGGGACAGTGAAAAACCGATGAAAACGATGCTGAAAATATTCATGCCGGAGGCCTTGATCCCGACCCGGCGCAGCGTGAGAAAACTATTAACGAAGTTATCGGGAAAGAACGTTGCGAAACTAATAGATCACCCCCTGCTCGTCGAGCATTTTATATGTCTGATGAGAGGGTTCAACAACATGGCGATGAGTTTTCATAAAATCACCAACTTCACCGATGAGCAGATTGATTTTTTGCGGAGCAAAGTGCTATATTTGATCGGAGAGGCGGATCCCTTCTCGATACACGGAGGGAAGTCCGCCCTCATCAAGCACCAAATGAACACTCGCTTCTTCGACGAAGTCGGACATGGGATCAACCATGAAATCGCGGATGAAATCAACGCGATACTTATCGGGCACTTCAGCGAGTAAGCTTTGCCCTTGGTTGTCAACTGAAAGGAACAACATGAGTCCGGAAGTCTATTATTTCTCGGGGACCGGGAATTCTCTGGCGGTGGCAAAGAAGATCGCGGCGGCTACCGGCGGATCCATGATTTCCATTTCTTCGGTGGCGGAACAAGAGAGTATTCGGCCGCAGGCGGATCGAATCGGGATCGTGTTCCCTTGTTATCTGGCTCAGCTGAACGGGATCCCTCCGGTCGTTCAAGAGTTTGTGAGTAAGCTCCGCGGGGCGGAGGATAAGTATATCTTTGCCGTGTGTACGTGCGGGGGATACGAAAGTGTCGATGCATTGCCGACGCTCAAAAGGCTTCGGCGGCTCCTTTCCCGGCAGGGGGCGTGAGAGGGGAAATTTACCCACGAAAAGCGTTCAGTTCCTCGTTTTCGTGGGTAAAACCGCGCATGTGGAGGGCGTAAGAGGGGAAATTTACCCACGAAAAGCGCTCAGTTCCTCGTTTTCGTGGGTAAAAACCGCGCATGCAGAGGGCAAGACGGAGGAAATTACCCACGAAAAGTGCTCAGTCCCTCGTTTTCGTGGGTAAAACCGCTCATGTGGAGGGCGTAAGAGGGGAAATTTACCCACGGAAAGCGCTCAATTCCTCGTTTTCGTGGGTAAAAACCACGTATATCAGAGGGGTTGAGAACGAGAAAATACAGCCCAGAGCGGCCAGCTGATCCAGGCGGTATTCTCGCGCACGACCATACCTGCCCCACCCCGGCATCACACCGGCTTACCTATGTCCTGAAAACTTTTTCATTTCTATTTCGTGAATCGATGCAAATTGTCCGCAGTTTCAGTAAACAGATTGCTCCGATCATTATTCGGGACCATTACCGAAGTTTTTCCATCATAAAAGTTATAAAAGAGGTAAACAATGGAAATACGATGTATTTTTGCAGGGACAGGGGTCAGACCCGTCCCTTCATCCCGCATCTTCTCCGTTTTTCAAGGCGTTCTCAATTGCTTTCAGATATGCATTACTGCTCGCGGTTGCACCGGATATAGCATCCACGTCAGCAGTCTGTTCTGAGAGCACTTTTTCTTTCAGGTCTTCGGTTAGACTGTCCCGGCCGTCCTGAATTTTGACCGACTGAATTTCCGTTATCCGGTGATCCAATATCGTAACCTCGACTGTGGTGCTCCAGCGATAACTATCATAGCTTCCGGTATAGCTGCCGTCCGGTATTTGCGTCAGATCAACCGACTCAATATCGAGGGCTGTGACTTCTTTTAGGCCCGGAAGGGCGGCGGCCAGGGTTAATCCGATCAGTCCAATGATTATCGCAATTACTACTAGAAATATTTTCAATCCCTTTTTCATAATCTGCTATCTCCTTAATAATTGTTCGAATTCCTATATTCGACTCAGTCTGTCTACGACTTGGCGAATCTGCTCTTCACGTGCCAACCTTCCAGTTCCTATATTCGACTCAGGCTGTCCACGACCTTTTGAATCTGCTCTTCACGTGCCTCGGATGACCATTGGACAATGCCGGAAGCAATGACGGGTGCGCCCCTTTGTGTAACTGCGCGGGTGATCTGTTTCACGGCTCGCGTGCTGCCCATCCATTTGAGCTTAAAATGCTGAGTTACAAAGCATGCCGCTTTCTTGTCCCGGAGTGCGGGGAGTCGGGTCAGGTATTCCTTCATGAACGGTGAAAGTTGAGCGCCTGCAACCGGGCCTCCAAAGATCACCGCATCGTAAGGGGAGGGATCCGGAATCATAGTCAGTCGGATCGGTCCTTTGACCTGCGGATCATCATTTTCGGCAGAAATTTGCTCCAGTCGAACCGAATGCCCCTTGTCAAGAAGCGCCTCCATTATTTTCTCTCCGACAGATAGGGTATTACCGGTGTGGGAGTAGATGATGATTCCAATATTCATAAAGCACCTCTTTTCCGAAGCAAAAAGTCAGCCAACTGATCCAGCTCTTCGTAAAGCATTTCGATGGACATTCCGTTATCCGAAAAATAGAGCGCCAGCAAGCCCTGAAGGGAGTAGATGAAGGTCTTCGCCAGGGCTGCAACCTCTGACTCCGTAATCACTCCGCTCTCCACAAAACCGCGGTACGTTTCCAGATATTGCATGCTGAAATCAGGCACTTCTGCGCGGTCTTTTTCGATCGGATGCAAGCGGTACGAATAGAAAAAGCTGAAAACATTGGGGTTATCGATGAAGTATTTGACGTACAATCGATTCTGCTTTTTGATGTCATCCAGGTCGAACAGTTTCTTCGGCAGGGTTTTTTGCATGTGCACAATGAGGTCACTGATCATGTCTGCTTTGACATCCTGCAGGAGCTCGTTCAGGGTATTGTAGTAATTGTAAATCGTCGAAAATGTATAGCCGGCCAAATCAGCGACTTTTCGTACGGAGACATTCTCCACACCTTCATCGAGAATGATTTTCTTGGCGGCCTGTACAAAATAAGATCTGACCCTCTGATTCTTCAGGCTTTGCTTCCCGGTTAGTTCTTTTGAATCATCCATTCTGGCCTCCTGAGTGTTCCCGAAAAAGAGCGTCCGTGCGAAAAAAATAACATTGTTCGAATTAGAGAACAATGTTATCTTATAACGATTGGATTTGTATGTCAAGAGGGTATAGAGCCGATCATTTGCGGAGTATAATAATCGTGAAATGTATTTATTGCTTCTGTAATATGGCAGACGTAGAGAGGAATCATGATGCGTAAACAATTCGTCGCTGGGATCATCTGCCTTATTTTCATGATCACCTTCTTTTCGGGTTGTACTTCCGATGAACCCACCACTGTTTCGAGTTCGGAAACTACGGCAGATTCATCAGAATTATCCGGTAGTACTTCCGATGAACCAAGTGGTGTTTCGCGTTCGGAACCAACGACGAATCCATTAGAGAACACGGAATCCTCGACGAATTCAATAGAGGCCATGGACTATCGATACGAGATGAGACAATTTGTTCAGGAAATAAGTGCATATCTGAAGAAGCAGGAGCCGGGTTTTGCTATTATTCCCCAAAACGGCGAGGACCTGGCTATTCAGGAAGGAGTCGTTTTTCAAGAATACATGGACGCCGTGGATGGCATCGGCCGGGAAGATTTTCTTTATGGGTACTATGAGGACAATGCGGCTACACCGGCGGATGACCGCGAATTTATGCTGTCATCCATGAATGTTTATCTGGAATATGGGAAGAGCGTTTTGGTCATCGATTATTGCTCTTCGGCGGATAAAGTGCAGGACTCCTATGATACCAACCAGGATTATGGGTTCATTTCTTTTGCTGCTGACGAGCGTAACTTGAACAGCATACCGGCCTTGCCGCAGCCAATTTTCCATGAAAACGTGCGGGATGTACTTCAATTATCTGATGCGGAGAATTACCTGTACATCATTAACCCCGAAGCGTATTCCTCGAAAAATGATTTTCTGGATGCGATCAGCAGCACCGATTATGATCTGGTCATTGTGGACTTGTTTTTTGGCGAGTCTCCGCTGACGGCATCAGACATTGCACGGATCAAGATCAAGAGCAATGGAGCCGAAAGGCTTGTGATCTGTTACATGAGCGTCGGTGAAGCGGAGAATTATCGCTATTATTGGCAAGGCGACTGGGCTGCCAAGCCCCCGTCCTGGCTGGGTCAAGAGAACCCGGATTGGGAAGGCAATTACAAAGTCAAATACTGGGACCCGGAGTGGCAGCAAATCATCTACGGAAACGAACAGTCGTACGCAAAAATGATCCTGAATGCCGGTTTTGACGGGGTCTATCTCGACCTCATCGATGCTTTTGAATATTATGAGGAGAAGTAGAGTTTAGGAGGTTTTTATGACTACTCAATTCAGAAATTCCATTGCCCTGGTGCAGGATGTCGAGATTTCGAAGGCGTTTTACAGAGACGTCATTGGAATCAACATTGTGCAGGATTCGGGGAGCTTTGTGCTTTTCGAGGGGAACTTCGCCATCCATGACGCTGCACTTTTCTATGGATATATCGAAAAGCGCTACGAGGGGGAGAAGATGGGGCAGGACAATCTTGATCTCTATATGACGACCGATGATTTGGTCGCGATGCAGGAGAAGCTTAAGCTGGCCGGGGTCAAGTTCATTCACGGGATTCGGCAATTCCCGTGGGGCGAAAGTGTCTTTCGCATCTATGATCCGGACAGCCATATCATTGAGATCGGGGATGCGAAATAAGTTTATCTAAACGCTGATAAATGAACGGTTTTGGGAACATTCCGGAATAATTGACATTCTGCCAAGATGGCAAACGGTGACCTTCACCCTAAAATACAGTCTACTCCCAAGGTATGAAAAACAGATAAACAGGAGAAAGGGAGTGATCAATATGCAGGCATCCCCATTGTAAATATATCGAACTGGCTTGCCGGTTAAGATATATGTATAATGAAAAAAACAGCCACGTGATGGTGTTTGCGCGAAAGGACTTTGCTTCATGACTAATATTGTTGCGACTTCAGCGATCAATATTTTGGCTCTGGTCATTTTATCCAAAATGGTGTTCAGCAACAGTGTCCTGATCCGTGGGCGCAAGCGGCCGTTTTTCTGTGCGATCGTTCTTAGCATTATTGTTATTCTGGCTGAAATCGGTACGATCGTTGCCGGTGAAGGCGGCTCAGCGTGGCGCAGCCTGAACATGGTCAGTAATGTTGTCGGGTTTATGCTCACACCTTTCATTCCGGTTGTCCTGCTTTCCATATTCGACAGCAAGGCTTTGAAGGCGCGCCTGTATTTGCTTCTGCCGGCCTTGCTCAATGGCATCGCGGCTGTTTTATCACCATTTTTCGGATTGCTGTTTTCTATTGACGCAGAGAACCGATATAGCAGGGGAAACCTGTTTATTTTTTTTGTGGCGGTGTACATGTTTCATCTCTTGCTTCTGGTCGGCCTATCATTGCGAAAAGGACGAGGGCATCTTTATTCGATTCATTGGAGCATATTCAGTTTGACTCTGTTTGTTGTCGCCGGAACGGTGATTCAACTCGTTTTTCCTGCGGTCTATTCTTCCTGGCACATCGTTACCTTGGCTCTGTTTCTGTACTACCTTTTGCTGTCTGAACATGACGGCAGATTGGATTTTCTGACCGGGCTGTTTAACCGGTCCGCATTTGAACGGGATATCGGGATCTTAAAGAAGAGTAAACGATATACCGTCATTGTTTTGGATCTCAACGATTTTAAAATGGTTAATGACACCTTGGGGCATGAATACGGAGATACCGTTTTGAAGAAAGTGGCGGCAATTATAAGAGAATCGTTTGATCATGAATGCAGTTGCTATCGCATCGGCGGAGATGAGTTTTACGTGCTCTGCAAATGTCCTGATCCGGAACAGATCAAGAGACAGCTGAAAAGCATGACGACCCGGCTGGCCGAGGAGCGTATCCAGGACAGCGTCCTGCCGACCGTTGCTTACGGGCTCAGCATTTCACAGCCGGATATGCCTGATTTTCAAGCGTTGCTCAAGGCGGCGGACGAGGAGATGTATTTATACAAACAACGGCAGAAAGAGAAGAAGAAGTCCGACGAAGAAATGGTCCTTGCTATTGCAGGAGACGAATAGGGAGTACCCCCATGATTTTCTATTTTTCAGCAACAGGTAACTGTAAGTATGTCGCTTCAAGATTGTCTAAAGGCACAAATGAGGAGATGGTTTCGATCATCGACTGTATGAAGGACGGGCGGTATCGTTTTTCGATTAAGCCGGGGGAGTCTATCGGAATTGTGTCCCCGACGTATTTTTTCAAGTTGCCGGCGATCGTGTGTGATTTCCTGGAGAAGGCGGAGTTTTTGCCGGATGGGAAACCGTATGTATATTTTGTGTCTACGTATGGCACGTCGTGCGGATGCTGCGGGTCTGTGGTCAATGCATATATGACTGCCAAAGGTTTTCCCCTGGATGCCAGATTCAGCATCAAAATGCCGGATTCATGGACGCCTATGTTTGATCTGTCGGATGAAGTGCGTGTGAAAAGAATCAATGAAGCGGCAGAACCGCAGATTGACGATGCCGTCCGCAAGGTACAGGAGGGTGACCGCGGCGATTTTATGAAAATGAAACTTCCCGGATTCGCCGGCAGTATTTTTTATAAGAGTTATGACAAACAAAGAACTACGGATCATTTTCATGTAGAGGATTCCTGTGTGGGATGCGGCCTGTGCGCCGGAAAATGTCCGGTGGATGCCATAGAAATGCAAGACGGAAAACCGGTATGGACCAAGGAGAAATGCCTTGCTTGCCTGGGCTGTCTGCATAGATGTCCTACGTTCTCTATCCAATATGGGGATAAGACAAAGAAGCACGGACAGTATAGAAATCCGCACGTACTGAGTTAGTCCGGGAGAACTCAGAATCGAAAAACCTGATCTTGAAAAAAGCGGTATGATTGAGGTGTTTGAATATGAGAAGAACAGATAGAGAAGTTACAGATCCGGAGAAAATTCAGGATATTGTTAATCGATGCACCTGTTGCAGGATAGGTTTTAATGATAGTGGAGAGGTTTATATTGTTCCCTTGAATTTTGGATATCAGAAGAATGGAGACACGTATGTTGTCTATTTTCATGGAGCACATGAAGGAAGAAAAATCGATCTAATCAAGAAGAATCCTAAGGTTGGCTTTGAAATGGATACAAATTACAAGCTTGCTGAGGCAGATATTGCATGTGCCTACTCTGCACGTTTTCAGAGTTTAATTGGAAATGGAACGATGGAAATTGTTGACGGAAATGAAGAAAAATTGATCGGGCTAAATCTGATTATGGAACACAATACTGGAAAAGGAGCTTGGGCTTTTGACGAGAAAATGATAAACGCAGTCACTGTTTTTAAGCTTATCGTGAATGAAATGAGCTGCAAGGATCATCTTTAAAAAATACGCACAATGTATAAGGAAGGACAAGAGTCATGGAATTTGTGCAAATCACAAACGAAAGATTTGACGATATAAAGACCATACATACAGCGTATACGGTGGAAATCGGAGAAGAATCTCCGATAGAACAGGAGTACGGAAGACTTCTGAACGCTGAATTCGTTTCCTATTGAAGGAGGTGTAACAGTGGACTGCGAAGTAGTTTGAAATGATATATACGAGAATCAAGGTGAAGTTCAGCGAGACGTTTTGCCAACGGTGGAAATGATCGCGGATACGCATAATTCATTTCTTTGAATTTTTTAGGGAGGTTCAATGATGAAAATTTACCACGGCAGTATCCTATCCTGCGATGACAGGAATCAGGTGTATCAATATCTGGTTGAGGACGGCGGGAGGATCCGGTTTGTCGGCGACAGCCTCCCCGAAGAATACGTAAAGGAGGCCGTTACCGAGCTCGGCGATAAGGCACTGTTGCCTTCCTTTGCCGACACGCATCTGCACTTTGCGAGCATGGCGCTTTTTAGGTCCGGTGTCAGTGTCATGGACGCCGGAAGCAATAAAGACATTCAAGAACGATTGCGGGAATTCCTCCCGAAAACAAAGTCGAAAGTGGTTATCGCCTTTGGTGCCTCACCGCATTCGGTCGAGGAGAAGAAGCTTCTGTCCAGAACGGAACTTGATGAGGTGTCAACTGACCGACCCATTATGGTCGTCAAATACGATGGTCACGCCTGTATTGTCAATTCTGCCCTGATCTCCCTGCTTCCGGAGAAGAACAAATCACTTCGCGGTTATGACGCGGATTCGGGCGAGATGAAACAGGAGGCTTTTTATGCAGCAACCGATTATGTATCCAGTACCGTGTCGGTCTGGGAGCTTATGCGGTGCATGCAGAAATCGGTCGATTTCATGGCATCTCGCGGCTTCGGCCTTATGCATTCGGCCAGCGGAGTGGGCTTTTCGAAGGATATCGACGTTGATCTGGAGCGATATGTCGCGCGCGGAGCGGAGTGCGGATATCAGACGAGGCTGTTTTTTCAGACAATGGACACCGGCAAGGTCAGCAACCGTAAACTGCCCCGCATCGGCGGCTGTTTTGCGACGGCGCTGGACGGCTGCTTCGGGTCAATTGATGCTGCGCTGACAAAACCGTACGAGGGAACCTCGAATACGGGCATCTTATACTATACCGACGAACAGGTAACGGAATTCTGCAAGAAAGCAAATCGAATGGGACTTCAGATCGAGATGCACGCGATTGGAGATGCCGCATTTGATCAGGCGACGCGGGCGCTGAAGGAAGCTCTTGACGATTACCCGCGGGAAGATCACCGGCACGGAATTATTCACGCCTGTTTCCCGACCAAAGAGGGTATTGAGATTTGCCGGAAATATAAGATCCATATCCCGCTTCAGACCTCGTTTATTGTCTGGCCGCAGGAGCCGGACTGGTATCTGCGCGATATTCTCGGCGAGCGCGAATCCGCGCTGAACCCGCTACGTTCGTTTATGGATAACGGCATCGTGATTTCGGCAGGATCGGATGCGCCCTGCACAGAACCCGATCCGATGCGGTGGGTTCACAATGCGTGCAACCATCCGGAAACAAATCAGTCATTGACCGTTGAAGAGGCTCTGCGGATGTCCACCTATTGGGGATACTGGACTTCCTTCGATGAGAAGGAGCGGGGTTCTCTGGAAGTCGGAAAGATTGCCGATATGGTTATTCTTGGCAGAAATCCGCTGACAGAGCCGAAGGAGACCCTTAAAGATATACCCGTGGAGATGCTGATTCTCGGCGGATTACCCTATTCCGGCCAGAAACAAAGCTGGGTCTATCTGGTACTGTGCGGACTCTTCAGCAAAAAGAAGATTTAAGAATTTAGCGATCGGGTAACCGATCGAAAAAGAGTACAATCAGAGTAGTAACAAGGTACAGTGCAACAGGCGAAACAGAAGCACTGCGCGCCATTGACATCAACGAAGGAGACCCGATCAATGAAGCCGCTCCCCGGACGGTGATAACAAACGAGGTATGAAAACGTGCTGAAAAAATGCTGCGCCATGATCACAATGGCACTGCTCATCCTCTCGGCTGTCGCCTGCAGCGCACAGAAAGCTGAGCCCGCCGACCGCGAAGTCCTGTATCAGGTGTCCACGATCAACGCGCTCCTGGCCGGATATTATGACGGACAGGTTTCCATCGAAAAACTGAAAGAATACGGCGACACCGGAATCGGAACGTTTGCGGATCTGGACGGCGAAATGATCGTCCTCGATGGCATCGTTTACAGAGCCAAATATGACGGAACGGTCAAAAAAGCAGGAGATGCAGAAAGCACACCCTTTGCCGCCGTCACCTTTTTCGATGAAGATCAGATTCTGAAAAACGCCGCTTTCACGGATCTCGAAAGCCTGAAACAAATACTGGACAACCAGATCCAGAACCCGAACCTTTTCTACACGTTCAAGATCACCGGCGAGTTTAGCCTGATCGAAGTCCGCTCCGTACCGCCGCAGGAAAAACCCTATCCGCCGCTCACCGAAGTCGTTAAAGACCAACCCACTTTTACCTACGAAAACGTCAAGGGAACGCTCGTGGGCTTCTGGTGTCCGGCTTATGTCGCCGGTATAAACGTGTCCGGCTACCATCTCCACTTCATAAGTGAAGACACCGCCACCGGCGGCCATCTCCTCGATGCCGCGAGCCTTAGCGCCACCATCCGCGTCGACCAGACGCCCACCTTCCAAATGACCTTGCCGGAAGACAGCGCATTCGGAGACCTAATCCTGCAGGAAGACAAGGCAGATGAGATAGAGAAAGTGGAGAAATAAAGGGGATAAAGCATGGGATTGTTCAACAGGCGTAAAGAAAAAGAGATTGTCAATTTAGATAAAAATCCTTCGTCTTCAAATGACAAGTCTATTGAGGCTTACGACGAGTTTGGCAGAAAGATATTGATCAGCCGGAAAGACTGGGTGCAGTCGGTTTTGCTCGGCTTGCTGGAAAAGGATTGGAACGACCCAAACGCACTATACCAGGATATAGTGCAGGCGGTTATCGATGAATTTATAGAAGAAATAATAGCGGCTGCAGAGCATCTGAAAATGATTGATCCAACTGCGGAAAGAAGTCATGCCCTCCTTGCAATTGTCTATATGAAAACAAATAATTTATATAATGCAGAGAAAATACTGAATGAATATATTGAGAAACATGGCAAGACAGGCACAATTCTCACAAATTTGGCTAAAGTATATGCAGCACAGGGCAAGAAAGAGAGTTCGGTCGATACCTTATGGGAAGGGCTGCAAATCGACCCGAATCAAGAGAACGGTCTGGGCTGGTGGCTTTCAATTCAGATCGAAGAAAATGGTCAGAAGAACTATGGCGAGTCCTTGAAAATGGCCTGCCAAATTGAAAACAGCTGGCTGCCGCAGCTATATCTTGCAGGGTACTATCTTGAACAAAAAGAACTTGATGAAGCGGTACTGCTCTACAAACAGATTCTTCCTTCTTCGGGCAATAATCCAAATTTACTATATGTGATGTCTGGGGATCTTGGCAGAAACGGATTCCTTCAGGAATGTATTGATTTGACTTCCCCCGTCTACAATTGCCAGAAACATGACATCAGAGCAGGGCTGAATCTTTTGCAGGCCTATCTGGAGACAGAGAATTATATTGACGGTCAGAAACTACTCGGAGAAATCATGCAGCTGAAGCGACCGGATCTGAAAGATCGACTGATGAAAATGTCAGATGAATTCGAAAAAATAAAAGCATCACATACTGATTATAAGGAGACAACAACCGACACTCCTAAATTTCAAATAATGAAGATCGATAAGCCGATTTGGTTTTATGGCTTACAAGAACCGGATTGGTTGATTCCCGAAAGAATACGGAGCACCAAGGTCGGAATTTTGGCATATGCCGATATTTCGTCAGCTGATATAGATGTCTACACAGTAAGGCGAGAAGATGACGCAGGAAGAATGACTCGAAGTATACCGCTTTTTCTTGTCGAAACACTGCTCTACTATTCTGATCATGAACCTGTTGCGATGATCCCTGTTGCCAAGGGAAGCGGACCCGCAGTCTCAAAAACGGAAGTTACCGATGACGGCCTGAAAGAAATAGCTGCAAAAAATTCACTGGATTATGTCATTTCAGGCAGCATTCTATTGGATGACACAGGATGTAAAATTAGAAATCGAATATATTGCAGCGCCGAACAGAAAATCTCCTCTGTAAATATGGAAACGAATATAGAAGGATTCGGGCTAAACTGTTTGCAAATGCTTTCGGACATTCATTTAAAACTGGGCAGTTCCATACTCAAAGAAACAGCCTCCCTAAAAGCAATTTATCAACTTCCGCAAGTCGGACAAATCTTAGTATATTTGTCCGCTTTAGGGCAATTGTTCACACAAACTCTGGTTGCCAATGATATTGGAACAAGGGAAGCGCTTTGGGGAGAACGAAATATGCTCAATTGGTATATAAATCTCGCTCTTGCTGATCCGCATAACCCAATTCCACGAATCATGCTGATATCAGGAATGGCGAAATCCAAGGCCTATGGTTCTGAAGTCTACAAAGAGTTTAAAGATCAGGCCATCCATCTTCTTTCCGAAAAGAAGGAGAGCGATGTTTCCCGAAAACTGTTGCCCTTTGTCTACAACATGTTTGATATGCAGGAAGAATATAGCGCGGGTAATACGTACGAATTGGCTTGACATCCAAATCTACATGTTGTAGTATTTAATTGTTATATTACTATCCTCTTGAGTCCCTTGTTTATGCCAAGTGTCTTCTTTGGAGAAAATTGGATGACAAAGAAATTGATTCCGCTCGTATTCGTAATTGCTTTTGGATTGTGCCTGATATCGGCCTGTGAATGGCACCCCGGTATGACCGAAGCGGTGACGGATCCAAGCAGCACTCCATCAGTTTCCAACTCTACCACGGCTGAAACCACCGGGAAGAAACCGACACTGACTGCGAAGCCGACTGTGACACCGACGCCGACCCCAACTTCAATCCCTACTCCATCCCCGACACCGGTATACATTTACATGGATTTTGAAGGAAATGTTGTCGATGAGTCCGTTCTTGATCCATACTCTGAGGTCGACGGAATCAAGTATTTTGTCTATGAAGAGGACGGTCTTTACGGCGTGAAAACCGGGGATGGAAAGATCCTGACCGAAGCACTCTATGATCGTATTTACGACTTTTCTCAAATAACTAAAAGAGCCTATGTGTTCGTAGACGGGTTATTGGGAATGATTGACGTGAATGGAAATGTTGTGATTGAGCCGAAGTATGATTGCGGAAAATTCTACTTTGAACATTATGATGGAAGCCTTTTCTTTTATCTTCAACACGATTTGTATGGTGCGCTGGATTTGGATGGTAATGTGGTTTTCGAGCCGAAATACTTGGATGTTCTATTGACATATGGAAACCCTCAATACGTTGCAGTTGTCAATAAAGAAGGGAAATCCGGAATTATTGATATCAAAGGGAATCTGGTTGTGGACTGCCAATACGAGTATTACGAAATTTGGGGAATTTCACCAAGTGGTTACTTTTTCACTTGGGAAAGTCTCAACACAATTGACCGCGATCACTATGTGACGTATGACCATATTGCAGAAGTCATGGTGGATCCAGATATGTCTGCTTTTTGGGCTTGTTCCGATGACGGCGAAAACTTTGGCATTTTCAACATATTGACAGGAGAATACCAGTACCCGCCAACAGGAGGAGCAGAAGAACTCAACCGGGTAAATTGGTGGGATGCATTTGCCGGCATGCTTCCAACAAGTCCATATGCCACATTTGCTTATGCTGGAAAGCAGGGAATCGCAGACATAAAGAAAGGTACGATCATTTTTGAGCCGATATACGAAGAGATCGAATATTGTCATAACGGGTATTTCAAGTATTTTGAAAACGGAAAATACGGGTTAATGAACGCAAGTGGGAAAATACTGCTTTCTTGTCAGTATAGATACATTTACACTACATCTCCTTTCGGAGAGGTGGTTGTATCTGCCATTGGAGGGCAGGGAATCGTCAACACATCCGGGAAAACATTGCTAGCGCCTCAGGACATTTATCGAATTGGACCCTACTTGAGCGCAATGAATGGCTTTGAAATCTCAAATCCAGAATTTGAGGACAGTATCGGAATCGCTAATCGAGACGGTACCATTCGCGTGAAGCCTGAGGAGGGGACTGTCGTTCAGCGAGACTGGGATTTGTGGGATGAGGAATATAACTATACCAACACGGATTTTTTTATCTTGGATTGCGAAGAAGGCGACAAAATTCTTCGCAAGGACGGGTTCACCGACATCCTCGACTATGTGGACTACTCCGGCGAACTGATTATCATTCAGGATAAAAACGGCCTCATGGGCCTGATCAACTCTTCCGGCGAAACACTCATTGAGCCCTTTGCGGAAAGCATGTATTTTGCATATAACAACCACGGGCTGGTTTGTTTGAAGATTGTTGAATAGAAGCGAGTTGAGGAAAAACAAAATGAAAAAATCGCTCATTCCAATTCTCCTGGTTCTTGTGCTGGGATTATGCCTGATATCGGCATGTAACCGGCATCCCGGTACGACCGAAGAGTCGACGGAGCCAAGCGGCACTTCGTCCATCCCGAATCGCCCCCTGCTGAAACCTCTGGGAAAAAACCAACGCGAAGACTTCGGAGCGGAATGAATACATACTTTTATTTGGCCTCTTCAGAAACTCTTTTCAGCCAGTCTCCGACAAGCGCCTCGAAAAGCACCTTCTGCTCGATCTGCAGATTGTGGCCGGCCATATCGAGCGCCGCAAAGGTCGCCCGCGTGTAATCCTCCGTCAGGCGGAACGGGTGCTTGTATCCGACGACGTGATCCTGGCGTCCGGCGAGAATGAGCGCCGGCTTATCAAACGGAACCGGGATGTCCTCCAGCGGAAACGAGAAGGCGCCGTCCAGGCGATTTTCGAGAAAATCGCGGTCAAACCTCGCGAAGGCAGGCTCGATTTCCGCTTTAAAGCGCGCATAAACGTCCCTCGTTTGCACCGTATGAAACGAGAGGAACCCTTGTTTTTCCTCTTCCGGTATTCCTTCGAAATAAGCGTCGTCCGATCGAAGAACACGAAGCGACGGAACGTTATTCGGTGTCGCGCCGGGAATGACACAAGGACAAATGAGCAAAAGTCCGTCGACCATATCGGGACGCGCACGAAGAAAGCCGCGCGCGAGAAAGCATCCGTAGGATTCTCCGGCGAGAAGGAGTCGCTCTCCCGGAAGCACCTGATCGACAAATGAAAGAATTGCGTCGAGCATTTGATCGGCATTTCGAATCGAATTGCCGGCTTTTGACTTGCCCATACCGGGAAGGTCGAAATAGACCCGGCGGAACTTCGCAGGAATCTTATCGAAAACCGGCTCCATACAGCCCTTCATCAACTCGCGGTCAACGCTCCAGCCGTGCAGCATAAGGATCGGCATCCCATCGCCAATGATCTCATAGTCGATGACCGAATCGCCGACCGCGAGGGATCCGTGGTTTGCAGTATCCATGTTCCACCTCCGAAAATGCCCCCCGACTCTTGTCTCGCGGGATCTTTTTTTTGAAGCAACAGTCACAAACGACTGCGGCGCTTCAAAATGTTGAAATAAAAAATCGGGAAAATACCTTTTCCCGATGGTCATACATTACCACTTTTCCTTCTTTTTTTCAATGCTAGTAATCGTTCGGAATATAGTGTAATCAGTATTATACGCGATGGAAATGGAAAGTGAATCTTGATATGGAAAATAATATTGACCGCGTTGGTCATTTGTTTTGCGTGGGCTTACCATTACAAAAACATAGATGAATAAAAGAATACAGATGGAAAGTCTATCTTAGGGAAATCATTGATCACTGCGTTCATTCTCTCACCACCGTCAAAACCCCTGCATCCATCTCACAAACCGTATCGCAGAACTCGTCAATGTCCGCCTGATTGTGGCTTGCAAGTATAATCGTTTTGCCCTGGTCCCTTAAGGCTTTAATTAATTCGCGCATATCCGCAGCACCTCCCTTGTCGAGACCGTTTAATGGCTCGTCGAGTATCAATATCGACGGATCTTCCATGATTGCCTGCGCGATACCGAGTCGCTGCCGCATGCCGAGAGAGTATTTGCCTACCGGTTTCTTCATCGAGGGATCGAGCCCCACGCGCTCAATCGTCTGACGTATCGTATCATTACCGATTTTCCTTTTGAGCGATGCGAGTATCTGAAGGTTTTTCATTCCCGAAACTTCAGGCAGAAACCCAGGAGTTTCTATAATTATGCCTATATCCTCCGGAAAGTCACAATCCTTCCCGACCTGTTTGCCGTTCACAAGTATCATTCCTTTTGTGGGAAGAATGAAGCCGCAGATGCATTTCATCAACACGGTCTTGCCACTGCCGTTATTACCTACGATGCCGTGTATCTTGCCTTTCTCAAATTCGCGGGAAACATCTGTCAGCACCGTTTCTTCCCCGAACCGTTTCGTCACGTTTTGAACGCTAATGGCTATATTCATGTGTTGTCAGTCCTCCGTTCCGGTAAAATTGAAATTGTATTTTCGTACTGACCGTAGCGCCAGAAAAAAGCAAAGAACGATCAGCACGCCGAATAGCGTATATGTCATCCACAATCGGGGCAGAAGGTCGTATCCGAAGTTGTGTAAATGATAGGTAGCTTGGTTAAGCGGAGAGAGCCATCCAACCGCCATGTTTGCTTTATACATCAACTCGTCCGGAAGCTTAAATATTGTCTTGAACAGCTGCGGATTTAAGAGGAACCCGTACAAGCTGAAGACGAACACACTTACAACTCCGGCAAGCTGACCTTTTTTTATGGAAAATGTCAGCATGATAAACGACATGAGCAGGGAATACAGTAGCATAAGCAGAAATATAGTTCCCATGCACTCGTACGGCGTACTCATCTCCAGTGTTTTTACGAGCGCGGGAAGCGCCATAGCCTTTCCGGCACCGGAGTACCCGAGTATCGCCGCTGTTTCGCTCCACATATTGCCTGCAAATGATTGGCTCATGCACAAAAGAGTAGTGGAGACGAGTATGAAGACCATATAAATGCCCGTAGATAGCGTGATGTAAAGCACCTGTCCTGCCAGCCAAATCTTACGATCGATGCGCATTAGGTAGTAGGGGGTTCCCGCCGAGAGGAAAGGCATGTCTGCGAACAGCAATAAGAGCAGCAATGAAGCGAGCAGTATTGAGTTGCTGTCACCGAACGTCCAGACAAAGGCCTCGACAATTTGCATTGTCGTTTCATATTCTTTGGCTAAATGGACCGCCTTGTCGGTGAGCAAGAAACATAATATAAACGCGAGCGCGAACGTGATAAAAATGAGCGGGTTAGCGCGCCATTGGCGGAAATTGTACGCGGTTACAGAGCCTATCTGGCGCAGTTTAGACATTGGCGAG
>JAFGGR010000191.1 GCA_016930475.1 Clostridiales bacterium
ATAATTGTATATGAAACTGAACTCGGCGTTGGAAACGGCGATCCCGCGGATGATCAGCGGGCTTGCGCTTCGCACGTTCTTGTCCCGGACGAGGATCACGAATACAGAAAACAGGACGACGGCGATCGCGATCAGCGGCAGGATAATATGACGCGGCTTGAGCCAGGAGAGTTTCCGGACGCGCGGCTCGAAAATCGTTGCGTCCTTGGAGATGCGAACAGCCGAAAGTCCCTGGAGATCGGGGTCGTCGTCATCTGTCTCCGGGAAGATCAGATCGTCTGAATCCCGAAAAAGAACCGGATCCTCGCTTGCGAACGAAAGGGAAGGGGATGGGATCGAGAAACCTTCATCGGAGATCACATCCGGATCGGGTTCCGACGGATCAGGTTCAGTATCCTCAAGAACTTCGTCTATATTATCGGTTTCAGTGTCGTTAAGAGCTTTGTCGGTGTTATCGGTTTCATCGTGATCATTGACTTCTTCGACCTGATCGGGTTCAACGGATTCAAGAGCCGTACCGATATTATCGATCTTGCTCGGCTCTTCCTTGTCCGGAGCCTCGTCGATCATTTCGGAAAACTCCGGAAGCAAGACATTTCCGGGCCGTCCGACCGGACGAACCTCGCCGTCCGCTCCGGATCGCTCGAATTTCGGGTCAGGCTTCCTTTTCTTCATCGATCGGCGAACCTCCTCAAAACACACATTAGGATACTACTTTTCGGTAAAAGGTACAATGAGCGACACGGCGCCGGGAATGCAGGAAATCGATACCGGGAGCTCGGGCCCTTCCTCGCCGTCCAGATCCAACCGCACGGAGCGGCCTTTTTCGGTGGAGATTTGCAGGGAGGATGTCTGATAATATAAGACATTCTCGTTGCGCAGGAGGTCGCCTGCCAATGCCTTCCCGATCAGCGGAAGGACATCACCGTGCGTCAGTCGGGAGATGATGAAAACATCCAGAAGCCCGTCGTTCGGCTTAGCCAGCGGAAAGAGATTTTTAAAGCCGCCGACGTTCGTACTGTTCGAGATGATGAAGAGCAAGGCTTCGCTGTCGAAGCAGACATTATTGCAGGTTACGTGGATCGGGACGCCTTCGCGCAGTCCGGCCGGCAGTTCCAACGCTCCTTCTATCCAGTAGGCCAGTTTCCCGAGGGTTGCCTTGGAATCGGAAGGGACCTTATACGCGATATCGGTCATCAGTCCTCCGGCCAGAACATTCAAAAAAAAGCGATCTCCGGCGCGGCCGATATCGACGTCCGTCGTATTTCCGTCGATCAGCATTTGCGAAAAAGACAGCGGGTCACTCGGCAAGCCCATCGCCGTCGCATAGTCGTTGACGGTGCCCCCGCCGTAAATGGCCAACGGAGTATGGATGTTTCCGTTCATCATTCCGTTGACGACTCCGTGTGCGGTTCCGTCGCCGCCGACGGAGAGGATCAGATCATAAGTGTCGGACGGGGTATCCTGTGCGATATCGCTTCCGTGATGACCTTCTCCGACATAAAAAATATCCGCGCGAAGAAGAGCCTGCGCATCCGAAAGATGCGCAAGGATATCATTCACGAGCTGAAGGTTGGTCTGTCGACCGGACAGAGGATTTGTGATGATCTTGATCCGAAGTTTGCGGGGCATTTATATCTCCTCCGGTATTCGGGCATGATACAATGTCAAATATACTCTAGCATAAAAGTCATCGGATTAAAACGCCGTCACGAGGCGCGTCCGGTGTGGTAGAATAGCAATCGGGCGGTGTTTTATATGAGCGCCCGACAAATAATTATTTTTTCGGAGTGGCTACGATGAAGCAATATCTTCATGCCGGAATGAAGGCGTTCAGAAACCGTCGTTCACTTTATACGTTACTATCGTTTCTTATTCCGTTTCTGGCGGTTTTGACGGCTTTTATCGTTCAGCAGGTGCACCCGTTCGGTAGTAAGATGATCCTTACCGTCGATCTGTATCACCAGTACGCTCCGTTCGCGGTCGAGCTCCGGAACAAGATACTGTCGGGCGAGAGCCTTCTTTACTCGTGGAATATCGGACTGGGCTCGAATTTTTTGGCGACGATGGCCAACTATGCCGCCAGTCCTCTGAACCTGCTTCTCTTGTTCTTTCCGACCAAGTTTATTTCGGACGGTATCGCGCTGATCGTCTGCATTCGCGCGGGGCTTTCGGGACTTTTTATGTCCTTCCTTTTGCGGGATATCGATAAAGGGCGCAAGGATCTGTTCCTTTGCGGGTTTGCATCTTTTTACGCCCTGTGCGGCTGGGTCCTTTCCTATTTCTGGAACATTATGTGGATGGACGCCGTCGTGCTTCTCCCGCTGATCGTGTTCGGTATGCGAAGGATGTTCCGGGACGGAAAGCCTTTCCTGTACAGTATCAGCCTCTTCCTTTGCCTCCTGTCCAATTTCTTCACCGGGTATTTTGTATGCATTTTTTTGATCCTTTACGCGCCGGTTTGCTATGTGACCGCCGTCGAGAAGAAGACGCCGCTCAATTTTTTCCAGGCTGCCGGACGATTTTCACTGTTTTCGATCCTCGGCGGCGGACTGGCCGGAGTGCTTCTGTACCCGACGTATATCGCCCTGGGCCACGCGTCCGCGACCGGCGACGCCTTTCCGAAGGAGAATTATCTGACGCATGACATGTTCGATTTTTTCAGTCGATTGTTCCTGAGTGCGAATCCGAATATCCGCGGCGGCATGGCCAACGTGTATAGCGGTGTTTTGGTCCTGCTGATGATCCCTCTGTTTTTCTTGTGTTCGCGGATCCGCTTGAAGGAGAAGATATCGTATGGGATTTTGCTCCTCGTGATGTATTTCAGTTTTGCCAGCAGGTTCCTGGATTTCATATGGCACGGCTTTCATTTCCCGAACCAGATCCCGCACCGGCAGGCCTTCCTGATGTCCTTTCTTCTCGTCATCATCGGCTACCGCGTCCTTCGGAACCTCAAGTCTTTTACGGTATCGGACTTAACGATATCTTCGCTTTTGATTTTCTCATATCTTGTCCTTTACGAAAAAATCGGCGAGGGGGCCGAGGGTTTTCGGGCGATCGCTCTTACGGGGCTGTTTATTCTGATCTATACCGTGGTGTTGCGGATCATCATCGCGTCCGAAAAAGGCCGGAAAGTTCACCGTTATGTTCTCTTCGGAGTCCTCTTGGCCGAACTGATAGTGGCATCTCAAGTCACCATCGGACTGGTGTCCATGAACGAGGGTTTTACCGGTTGGGATTTCTACGGAAAAAAGTCCGGGGAGATCCGGTCTTTTCTGGATGAAAAGGCAAATGAACCCGGGATCGGCCCATTCGTCCGGGCGGAGATCTATCCCGCATACATCTGTAACCAGCCGGCACTATACGACATGAAAGGCTTGTCGATTTTCTCTTCGACGGCCCGGGAGTCTCAGGTCAAGTTTATGAAGTCGATGGGCTTCCATAATAACGGGATCAACTCGACCCGAAATTTCGGATTAACGGAGGTGACGGCATCGCTTTTCGGCATCAGATATCTTGTTGATCTGGAAACCCAGTCGGCCATCCCGACGGTTTTCGATACTCCCGAACAGAACGAGTACGACCTTCGGATCATGAAGAATCCGCACGCGCTTTCTCTGGGCTACATGGTTTCGTCCGCTGTACTGGATTATGAGGTCGCCCAGAAATCCGACGTTTTTGCGGCGACGAATGAATTCCTGACAGCGATCGGAGTCGGACCGGTATATGTGGCGGAGGAGATCGATCCCGGAACCCTTGAGCATGCCGAGTTTACATCCGGAAACAAACTGGCCGGTTACGCGTTCAAAATCGACAAGGATCAGGACCGCGCCTCGATCGAATTCACTGTTACCGGAGAACGCGACGGGCGACAGTTGTATGTTTTCGAAAATTCGGGCAGGAACGTCAGCGCGGAGGTGGCTTTTCAGATTGACGAAGCCACGGAAACTTCATTACTGCGCTCCCAGAACCGCAGCAACCAGATCATCGACCTGGGCAACGTGACCGATGACATGAAATCTGTCAAATTGATTTGGAATGACGACAAAAACAGTAATATCACTGTTTACTGTTACAGCGTGGACCCGGTCGCCTATGAGAACATGACCGCGGAACTCGGCGCGTCTCAGCTGACCATTACCTCCTTCGAGACGACTCGATTCGAGGGGGAGGTCGAGACCGATGAAGCCGGAGTCCTTTTGTTGACAATGACTTACGACGAGGGGTGGAAGGCGTGGATCGACGGTGAGGCCGCCGAAGTCCATAATGTCGCCGGAGCCCTGTGCGGTATTTCGCTGACGGAGGGTAAACACAAGATCGTGATGAAATACGAGCCCGACGGATTCAGAATCGGCATCGCCTTCTCCCTGGGTTCGCTTGTCCTGTTAGTGAGCACGGCCGTTGTCGGGAGGTTGATCCGTCGCCGCAGAGAATCTTGGGTCGTCCGGAGATCCGACGCGGATGAAGTTGAGTTTACTCCCGTCATCGCCGAAAAAAACACGGAAGAGTTGATTATCCGGCCGGAGGAGGATCCCGAGATGGCCGGGATGGAAGGGTCAACGAACTTCGCACCGGCCGTCGCCGAGAATTCGGAGATGCCGGAATGAGCAGATCGGATCTGACGAATCCCGAACCCGAGGATCGCCGGGTTGTAAGCCCGCACCTGAACTGGTCCGGAGCGCTCGGCGCGACGCGATCCGCGATTCGCAAGAACGGCCTTTTGTCGAGTGCTTTTTTCATCCCCGTCGCCGTGGTGACGGTCATTATGTATCTTCAAAAGATCCATCCGTTCGGGGAGTATTCCCTTGTTAACGAGGAGATCTTCCGAACCTACCTGCCGCTCTTGACCGAACTCCGAAGAAAGCTTCTTTCGGGAGACAGCCTCTTATACTCCTGGAACATCGGCTCCGGAGTTGGTTTTTTTGCGTATATCGGAATGTTTATGTCCGGCCCGCTGAATCTGTTGGCCGTTTTTTTCCCCGAGTCCGCTATGCCGGGAGTGATCACGCTCCAGGTCCTGTTGCGCGTCGGTCTTTCCGGTCTCGGACTTGCCATGTTCCTGCGCGAAAAAGATCAGCTCCGCAACGCTTTTCTTCCGGCCCTTTCCTCGGCCTACGCGCTCGGCGGGTTCATGCTCGCGTATGTCCGGGAGGGGTATATCGCCGACGTGGTCATGCTCCTTCCTTTTGTGCTTCTCGGGGCATTGCGCGTGATCCGGGGACGAAAGCCGATCCTTTTTGCGGTGGCGCTGTTTCTTTTGACACTGTCGTCATGGCGGTCGGCTTTCTTTATCGGGTTGTTTCTGATCCTTCTGATCCCGCTTCTTTACATAGAGGTCGACGGGAAACACCTCGAAAAGCCGTCCAAGATCCCGTTGGGGATCCGTTTAACCCTGTACTCATTTCTTGCCGTGGCCGGAGCCGCAGTCATTTTCGTTCCGACCTTGATCGCTTTTCGAGGGGAGGCGGGACCCTTCAATTTTCCCGATGATCTGCAAATGTATTTCACCTTCTTTGATCTCGGAGACCGGCTGTTGTTCCGGACCGTTCCCGAGTTTGCCCTGCGTGTGCCGAATATCTATTGCGGTGTGGCTGTTTTGCTACTGGTCCCGCTTTACGCGTTCTGCGAGCGGATCGCTTTTCGCGAGCGTGTATATTCGCTGACGCTCGTCGGCTTTCTTTACGTCACCATGAGCGGGAACTTCGTCGATTACGCACTGAACGGTCTTCAAATGACGGAGCGCTACCATAATAAACAGGCCTTTCTCTTAAGCTTCCTTCTCCTCTGTATGGCGTCTCGGGCGCTTCGATACGCAGAGACCTTCTCGCGAAAAACGATCTTTCTTTCCGTTTTCGGCGTGTTTGCTTTTCTGATCCTCGACGATCATTCGGGTGAAGTCCAACACGCCTGGCAGGCGATATACGGGACCGCGGTCTTGGTCCTGGTTTTCGCGATGTGCGTTCG
>JAFGGR010000192.1 GCA_016930475.1 Clostridiales bacterium
TCTGCCAAGGTCGTATCAATCGCGGAAATTGCCGTTTGCTCGGGGGAAATGATGACGCTGATGATCAGAACCGCGAGGATCGGGCCGACCGAAGAGATGCCAACGAGGCCGAAGCTGTCCTTCTCGGAAGCCTTGCGGTCCTTCTTGAGCGCCGAAGCGCCGAGCGAGAGGGCGAGAATGACCGGAACGGCCAACGCTCCGGTCGTTGCTCCGGAGGCGTCAAAGGCGATGGAGAGAAATTCCGGTTTCGCAAACAGGGCGACGATCAGGACGACAGAATAAAGGATAATCATCAGGATATGGATCGGAATGTTTCTTACGATTCGAATCATACCGACCGAAAAAAGAACGCCGATGCCGACGGAGACGACGAGCACTAAAAAGAAACGGGTGATGACTCCTCCGGAAAGATTCTCGACCTGACCGGCCAGAATATGGAGATCCGGCTCGGCGATGGAGACGAGAAAAGAGAGGATGACGGAGAAGAACGCAAGTTTCCAAAGCCTCCCGGAGCGGGTCAACATCGTTCCCAAAAAGCGTCCGATCGGGGTAATGCCGATCTCGACCCCGACGAGGAAAAGCGCGAGTCCGACGACGATCAGGGCCGCCCCGATGAAAAAGCGGATCATCTCGATGCCGCTCAGTGAAACGAAGGTGAGTCCGGAAACGACGACGATCAGGATGATCGGCAGTACGGAGAATAGAACTTCTTTGATTTTTTCTCGAAGGACGTTCATGGGTCTCCTTAAGCGTTATCGCAAAAAATCAGAGTCGTCGGCAGTGCTTTAAGTTGAAGACCTATTTGATCGGCGCGAGGTTTTTCATAGAAAAATCCAGGATGGGTGCCGAATGCGTGAGCGCTCCGACCGAGATATAGTCGACCTTGAGCTCCGCGAGCCGGCGCAGACGTCCATGGGTGATATTGCCCGATACCTCGGTCAATGCTCGTCCTTGAATCAAATGAACCGCCTTCGCGATCATTTCGTCGTCCATGTTATCGAGCATGATGATATCGGCTCCCGCGGAAAGCGCTTCCTCGACCATCGCGAGATTCTCGACCTCGACCTCGATCTTACGAACAAAAGGAGCGTATTCCCGGGCCATACGAACAGCCGCGGCGACGGAGCCGGCTGCGCCGATATGATTGTCCTTAAGTAGAACGCCGTCGGACAGGTTGTATCGGTGGTTGAAGCCGCCTCCGACCCGCACCGCGTACTTTTCGAAAATGCGCATATTCGGTGTCGTCTTCCGGGTATCCAGGAGACGAGTCGAAAAACCCTTGAGCTCATCGACCATCGTCCGTGTTAGTGTCGCGATCCCGCTCATTCGCTGTAAAAAATTCAGAGCGGTCCGCTCGCCGGACAGGATGACCCGTCCGTCCCCGGCCAAAACTCCGATTTTATCTCCCGAGCGAACCGCATCTCCGTCCTTAACATACGCGGTAAATATGATGTGATCATCCAGAATTTTGAAAACCCGCTCGAAAACGTAGAGTCCGCAAACGATGCCGTCCTGTTTGCAAAGCAGATCGACATGCACTGCTACCGCCTCCGGCATCACTGCCCGGGTTGAAATATCCTCGTTGGTGATGTCTTCTTTCAGTGCGCTTCGGATGTAATCATCCGATATGATCGTCATTCCCGATCCATTGTTCATAAAAATCTCTGTCCCTTCTCTTGATCTCGTCCAAGACGACAGACCGGTATTCCGCGTCAAAATCCCTGCCTTTGTATGCGGAAAGGTCGACCGGCATTTCCTCGATCGGCGTATACGGAATGCTCTGAGCGATCTCCATAGCAGCGCGCTCCGCGAAAACTAAACTTTCCAGAAGCGAGTTACTGCCCAGTCGGTTCTTGCCGTGCACGCCGGTACAACTGGTTTCTCCGATGGCATAGAGGTTCTTCATCGATGTCCTGCCCTTCAGGTCGACCTCGATGCCGCCCATGAAGTAGTGCTGGGCGGGGGTGACCGGGATCGGCTCCTTGGTCAGATCGTAGCCTTCCTTGAGGCAGTGCTTATAAATGTTCGGAAACCGCGTGCGTACGGTATCCGGGTCAAGATGAGTCAAAGAGAGGTAAACGTATTCTTTGGCGTCTTTCTTCATTTGATCCCGGATGGCGGTCGTTACGATGTCTCTCGGCTGAAGCTCGTCCGTAAAACGCTCCATTGCGGCGTTCAGGAGGTAGGCGCCCTCGCCGCGAACCGCTTCTGAAATCAGAAAGCGGCGGCCGGGCTTCGGGGAATAGAGGGCAGTCGGATGAATCTGAATATAGTTGATGTCCTTGAGTTGAATATGGTGGTTCGACGCGATCGCCAGGGCATCTCCGGTGATGTGGGCAAAAGCGGTCGAATGCTTGAAAAGCCCGCCGATCCCGCCGGTGGCGAGGACAACGACCTTCCCGTGGATGACACTCGGACATCCTTCGCGGTCAACGATCACGACTCCCCGACAAACATTATTTTCTTCGACGAGATCCACCATCCGGGTGTATTCGTCGATGATGATATTCTTTTTTTTGCGAAGACCACTCAGGAGTTTGCTGGTGATCTCTTTGCCGGTGATATCGTCATGATGAAGGATCCTCGACTGGGAGTGACCGCCCTCCTTGGTCCGGGAGAGCTCCTCACCGGCACGATCAAAATTGACATGATAAGCCAGAAGATCCTGAATGATCATCGGAGACTGTCGAATCATCGTGTCGACCGCTTTTCTGGAGTTCTCGTAGTGTCCGGCACGCAGGGTATCCTCGAAATAGTCGTCATAATCTTCCGCGTCTTTCATCGCCGCGATCCCGCCTTGGGCCAGATAAGACGCGCTGTTCTCCAGAGTGTCCTTGGTGATCATATGGACCGATAGAGTGTCGGGGAGATTCAGCGCGCAAAAAATGCCGGCCGCTCCCGTCCCGACGATGATGACATCCGTTTTACTAGAATGATCGTCGCACATCGCATTATCCCGCCATTTCATGCATTTTAAGAAGAGGAATGAGCGCACGCTGTCGAAGCTCCTCATCGATCTCGATTGGGTCACGCATGTTTTTCATGGAGTCTTCGAGGTTCTCGAGCGTGATCTTCTTCATATCCGGACAAATCGGTGTGGACTTCGGGAACAGGAATGTCTTGGACGGGTTGTCCTTTTTCAATTGATGCTTCACACCCTCTTCGGTACATATGATAAAGGTGTCGTTCTTCGATCCGGCCGCCTCGTATATGATCCCGGACGTACTGCCGATATAATCCGATATCTCCAAAACCTCACGCGGACACTCCGGATGAGATAGGACCTTGGCCTCGGGATGATCGGAGAGAAGATCGCGCACCGCGTCCGCGGTGATCAGATTATGTGTCGGACAGAAACCGTCGATAAGTATAAATGACTTATCAGGGAAAAAACCGGCGACATAGCTTCCGAGATTCTTATCCGGAACGAAAAGGATATAGCGCGAAGAAATCCTCGATATCACTTTGACCGCATTGGAAGAGGTGACACAGACATCCGATAAGGCTTTGATTTTCGCGGTGGAATTGATGTAACAGACGACGCTTAAATCATCGTGCCGGTTGCGTACTTCCATAATATCCTTCTCGCTGATCATGTGGGCCATCGGACAGCCTGCCGAGGTGTCGGGCATGATCACGGTCTTCTCGGGGCTAAGGATCTTGGCGCTCTCCGCCATGAAACGTACGCCGGCAAAAACAATGACTTTGTGTGGGGACTCCATCGCGACTCTGCTGAGGTAGTAGGAATCACCTACATAATCGGCCGCATCCTGAACTAAGCCGTCCACATAGTAATGCGCGAGGATCACAGCATCCCGCTCATCCCGAAGAGTCCGAATCCGGTCAATAATACCATTCAATCGAAGTTTCCCCATTTCATGATGTAGGTGTATTCTAACATCAGTTAACATAGGTGACAAGCGATGTCCGTGGGCTCGGACAAGGTGGAGCCATAACGATAAACGCCGATAATTCGCTGACGAAAAGGAGAGGATATACCTGTTCGAATGAAGTGTGTTATAATTTATGGCAAGTTGTATACAGATGCGATAAACGTTTCGTTTTATGCCCTTCACCGGTAACACGAGAAAACGCGGATCGCGATGACTGATCCTACCGATCGGTCTGTGATAGGGCATGGGTTCGGTTCACTCAAGGGGCTCGCCGAGAGAGTGGGGAGAGGGAAATGGACAATTCGATTTTGCATCCTTTGGACGCGGGAAAAATGTCCGACAGTGAGCTGTTTCGGGCGATGATGGACTATGCGCACGAGGGGATATACTTTATCGATCGTAAATTCAATGTCACCTATTGGAACGACAGCGCGGAGCGAATCACGGGGATACCGGCTTCGGATATTGTCGGCAAAATTTCTACGGAGAGCATTTTAAGGCCCGTCGATTCAGATGGGGAAACCATTACATCGGAGAGAACGGCACTGAAGATGTCCATGATGGACGGAAAGATCCGGGAACAGGAAGTGAACATCCGCCACCGCGACGGGCATTGCCTGCCGGTACTTCTTCGCACGGTCCCGATCAAGAAATTTTCAAAGATCCTCGGAGTCATGGAAGTGTTTATCGACGTGAGCAGTCGCCAGAAAATCGAGAACGAAGCGGAAGAATATAAGGAACTGGCGTTTACCGACAAGTTGACCGGGCTTTATAACCGCAGATATATCGAAGATTTCATCAAATCACGGATGGAGGATTACCAGAAGCGCACTATTCCTTTCTGCGTGATGTTCTTGGATATCGATCATTTTAAGTTGTTTAACGACAACTATGGGCACGAGCTCGGAGACGAAGTGATTTGCATGGTCGGTAAGGCTTGTTCGTTGATGATCCGCTCATCCGACCTTTTCGGCCGCTTTGGCGGCGAAGAGTTCGTCGCCGTTCTGCCGGGGACCAATGAGCAGAACATGTACGTGATCGCGGACGCGATGCGCAGTATTGTCGAGAACACGGGGATTTCGTCGAATGGAGATAAATTGAAGGTGACGATTTCGATCGGGGCTACGATGGTGCGTCCGGACGATACGGCGGAGTCCGTGATGAAGCGCGCGGACGAACTTTTGTATATGAGCAAAGAAGCGGGCAGGAATCAGGTCACCACCGCCTGATGGAACAATGAGCAAGTAACGTTGATTTTTTCAAATTCTGCACTATAATATAAGCAGAGATTGATATTGCTCAAAGCCGATGCTTCGGATATGAATTTTCATGAAATGATGCTTTTGAGTTGTACTTGTCTCCGAATGGGTCGATTTCGGTTTGTTCGGCGTCTCTTAATTCGTAACGCAGGGTCGACTTGCGTACCGCAGGGAGGGACAAATGACCACGATTTACTTTGTACGGCACGCTGAGCCCGATTTGAGCCAGCGAGACGAATTACAGAGGCCTTTGACCCCGAAGGGTAGGGCGGACAGCGTTCGGTTGTCGGAATATTTCAGTAACGAGCCGGTCGATTACGTGTATTCGAGCCCATACCGCAGAGCGGTTGAAACCGTTAAGCCGCTTGCCGAGCGATACCGGAAGACGATCTATCTCGAGAAAGACTTCAGAGAAAGAAAAATCGACGACGAATGGATCAGTGACTATGAGGACTTCCTGACACGGCAATGGACGGATTTTCTTTACCGCAGAAGCAACGGAGAATGTTTGCAGACGGTTCAGGACCGGAATGTTGCCGCGATCAATATGCTTCTTTTGAAACACATGAATAAAAGCGTCGTAGTCGGTACGCACGAGAACGCGCTGGGGACAGTCATCCGTTATTATACGAAGCAATTTGGACTGAAAGAGTTTTTGAGAGTCAGGGATTTTCGGCCGTGGATCGTCCGTTTCACCTTTAACGGAGTCGAATGTCAGGGTGTCGAGGATTTTTGTCTGGATACATGAGCGAAATGAACGGGTATAACTGAAGACCCCCTCCGAATAATTCGGAGAGGGTCTTTGTTTCCGGCATGAAACGCGGAAGATTAGTAAGCTATGCCCTGTGCGGTCATGGCATCCGCTACCTTGAGCATTCCCGCAACATTTGCTCCGAGCATCAGATTCTCGGGATCACCGTATTCCGTTGCGGCTTCGGTCGCGTTTTTGAAAATGTCTTTCATGATTTCATGGAGTTTCTCGTCGACCTCTTCGAAGGTCCACGCGAGTCGCATGGAGTTCTGGGACATCTCAAGCGCCGAGGTAGCAACTCCGCCGGCATTTGCCGCTTTACCGGGAGCGAAATAAACGTGATTTTTCTTGAACAGGACGACTGCTTCGGGGGTGCTTGGCATGTTTGCGCCTTCTCCTACGTATTTGCAGCCGTTTGCGATAAGTGTTTTTGCATCGTCTTCGTTGAGTTCGTTCTGCGTGGCACAGGGAAGCGCGATGTCACAAGGTACGGACCAAACGCCCCGGCCCTCGAAATACTCGGCACCCGGTACCTCCTTAAGGTATTCGCTGATACGCGCCCGACGGACTTCCTTTATATCTTTTGCGACGCTTAAATTGATCCCGGCGGGATCATAAATATAGCCGTTGGAATCGGAGAGCGTAACGGGCTTGGCACCGAGTGCATATGCTTTCTCCGCGGCATAGATGGCGACGTTTCCGCTTCCGGATATGACGACGGTCTTGTCGACCATCGAATCGCCGCGAGCCTTGACCATCTCATTAACGAAATACAAGAGACCGTAGCCGGTCGCTTCCGTTCGGGCAAGTGAACCGCCGTAGGTCAAGCCCTTGCCGGTGAGAACGCCCGAGAATTCATTGCGAAGACGCTTGTACTGACCGTACAAATAACCGATTTCTCTGGCGCCGACTCCGATATCGCCGGCCGGAACGTCGGTGAATTGACCGATATGCCTGGAAAGCTCCGTCATGAAGCTTTGGCAGAAACGCATCACCTCAGTGTCGCTCTTGCCCTTAGGATCAAAATCGCTTCCGCCCTTGCCTCCGCCGATCGGAAGACCGGTCAGGGAGTTCTTGAAGCATTGCTCGAAGCCGAGGAACTTGATAACTGAGAGATTGACGGACGGATGAAGACGGAGGCCGCCTTTATACGGGCCGATCGCGGAGTTGAACTGAACCCGGTATCCCCGGTTCACTTGAACTTTTCCCTGATCGTCCACCCAGGATACGCGAAAAGAAATAACGCGCTCCGGCTCGACCATACGCTCTATAATACCGTTCTTCTCAAAATCGGGATTACGCTCCACAGCCGGCTCAATCGATTCCAGGACCTCTTCGACAGCTTGGAGAAACTCGGATTCATTCGGATCTCTCTGTTGGACCTTGGCAAATACTCTTATCAGATATGGATTTTTCATTGGCGCTCTCTCCCTCCGCAGACTTCTTTCGAACGGAAGGCAGACCGGCTTACCTCGAATCTCCAACTCCGTTGTTGATATCATTATAATTCGCGACCGGGAAAAATGGAATAGGTAAATGCAATAAATTACAACAACTCTTGCATGAATTTGTTTTTTCGAATTATGCATAGTGCTGTGCAAATCAAGATAAACGGCGTAATAAGCCTTCATTAAGGGCGGTTAAGCTGTCTTCGTTCTTTTGTGGTGATCCGCTGATAACGAAATATGGAAGATGCAAAGTTGCATAAATACGTGTCACATATTTGAACTCCGCGATGAAGATTTTCGGGCGTTCAATCGAAAAGAGGGCCTGCACGAAAGTGGATCGATGCATTCGTTTGCATTATGCCCGGCGACTTGAACGAAGAGCGGAACGGAGTATACTTTTAATTAGGACCTGCGGGAAAATGCGGAGGGGTGGAATATGATCATCAGAAAAATGACGATAGACGACTATGATGATGCTCTCGAGATGTGGCTTCAGGCGGGCAGATCGGGCATCCGGGCCAAGGAAGATTCCCGGGCGGGAATTATTGGTTTTCTTCAGAGAAATCCGGATACCAGTTTCATCGCCGAGACGGACGGTAGGGTGGTTGGAGTCCTGATGTGCGGTCATGACGGTCGACGCGGCTACATTTACCACACGGCGATTCGGGATCCGGGCAGATCCAGAACCATCGGCGGAGCGTTGTTGGATGCGATGAAAGCCTCGATGAAGGAAAACGGGATCACGAAGGTCGGGCTCCTGGTCGATACCGATAACGACGAGGGCACCGCGTTCTGGGAGCGGATGGGCTGGACGCGGAGGGATGATTTAATCTATTATGATCGGGTGATCGAATAAATTATCGGACCGGCGAACGGTCGATCAGAAGGGGGTCATTTATGGGATCTTTTTGGGACAAGATGAAGGGTCTATTGAATTCCGATTCGGACAAGCTTGCTTCGAAAGTCATGCCTTCGGAGAAAAACGGAGGAATCGTTAAGATCAATTGCGCGAAAAACGGGAAGTACCTGATTCATCCCGCGGCAACGATTTCGGGCTTTCAGATCATTTTCGACACAGCGAAAAAATCGGGATCGATCCTGAGCAACAGGCTCAAGGAAGACTGGACTCAATTCGGCCCGGAGGCTTTTTATCTTGAAGTGATGAAAGTGGTCCCCAGACCCGAAGGAATGATCGACGAGGACTATGACGACCTTTTAAGCGCCGCGCAATATGAAGTATCTCAGGGGGAGGATCCCGCCCTGTCATATTGACCGCCGGGGAAATAAATATGATTAAGCAACATCCCAAAGAAATGCTGGTCGACTTGATTGCCCGCTTCACGGAGTATTCGGCCAAACACCTTCCGGACGACATTCTGGATCGGCTTCGTGTGCTTCGCGCGATGGAGACGACGGATTCCGCGCGGATCATTTACGACGCGATGTTCGAAAATATCGACATGGCGCACGAGCTGTCCCGACCGGTCTGTCA
>JAFGGR010000193.1 GCA_016930475.1 Clostridiales bacterium
ACCAGATCCGCGCGTTTCGCGCTCGCGGCGATCTGCTCGCGCAGTCGCTCCATATTATCGCCGATCACGATCTGTCGATACGAGGAAATCCCGAGGGATACCAGTTCGGAAGCCAGAAAATTGGCATTACTGTTGATCACCTGCCCCATCAAGAGCTCGGTGCCCACACAGATGATCTCTGCGGTTCGGATCGTTGGCGCGCTGTTCATAAGACGGCCTCCTTTGACATGATGTTTCGATATGCCTGTAAAGTATTCTGCATCAAAATGGTCGTCGTCATCAAGCCCACTCCGCCGGGTACGGGCGTAATCGCGCCCGCGATCTCCGAGACCTCCTCGAAAAGTACGTCGCCACGGACCTTGTTTTCGGTATCACGGTTGATCCCGACGTCGATGACGACGGCTCCGTCCTTTACATATTCGCCCGTGACAAAGCCTTGCTTGCCGATCGCCGCGACCAGGATATCGGCTTGTCGGCAGATCTCCTGCAGATCACGTGTTTTGGAGTGCGTGATCGTAACGGTCGCATTTTCGTTGAGCATCAGGGCGGCAAGAGGCTTGCCGACGATATTGCTTCTTCCGATGATCACACAGTGTTTGCCTGCGATCCCGATCCCGGAAAGTTTGAGCATTTCCACACATCCGAGCGGAGTACACGGGATCAGACAATTCTTCCCCATGGAAAGCAACCCCTTATTGATGGGATGAAAACCGTCGACATCCTTTTCCGGCGAGATTGCCGAGATGACCGAAAATTCATCCAAATGCGGCGGCAGAGGGAGTTGGCAGAGGATACCGTGGACGTTTTTATCCTCGTTGAGCTGATCGATGAGGCCCATGAGATCGGCTTCTGAAGTATCCTTTTCGAGGATATAACCGAAGGATCGAATGCCGACCTCCTCGCAAATCTTTCTCTTGTTTCGCACATAGATCGACGATCCCGGATCGTCTCCGACGAGAATAACGGCCAATCCCGGGAGTGCGAAGTCGGGGTTTTCCCCTTTCATTCGAACCAATTCCTCGATTTCACCCTTAATGCGCTCCCGGATTCGCGCTGAGATTTCTTTTCCCGAAATAATCGTGGCGGGCATGCTGCTAATCCCCTTTCCTCGCTTGAATCTCAAGCCATTGTGTCTGTGTGATCAATAGTTTCCTCGGCTTACTTCCCTCAAAGGGTCCGATATATCCCTTTTCCTGCATGACGTCGATCAGACGCGCCGCTCGGGGATATCCGATATTCATGCGCCTCTGAAGGATCGAAACCGAAGCGGCGCCGGCCATCAGAACGATATCGATCGCCTGCGGCAGGAGTTCGTCATCCTCTCCCTTCGAGCGGACTGTTTCTCCGGAAGGTCCGGAGGATGCGGACACGATTGCTTCGGCTGTTTCCGGATCGTAGGTGCCCATATTTTGAGCTTTCAGGTATTCGATGACCGCCTCGACCTCTCCGTCGGACACAAACGCGCCCTGACCTCGCTGAGGTTTGGCCGCACTTTGCGGATAATAGAGCATATCGCCGCGTCCGAGGAGTTTTTCCGCTCCGCCCATATCGAGGATCGTTCGGCTGTCCACTTGAGACGATACGGAAAACGCGATGCGTGACGGGATGTTGGCTTTGATGACCCCGGTGATGACATCGACCGACGGACGTTGCGTCGCGATCCAGAGGTGGATCCCGGCCGCGCGCGCCATCGCTGTCAGGCGGGCGATGGCCTCTTCCACTTCTTTGGATGCGACCTGCATCAGGTCCGCGAGTTCGTCGATGACGATGAGAATCAAAGGCAATGCCGGTTCACGATTGATCTTCAATACTTCATTAAATCCTCGAAAATCACGAACGCTTGCTTCCGCGAACAGTGCATATCTTCGGGTCATCTCCCCGACCGCCCAATTCAATGTATTTGCCGCCTTCTTGGGGTCGGTGACAACCGGTGCCAAAAGATGCGGGATCCCATTATACATCGATAACTCAACGACCTTGGGGTCGATCATGATCAGCTTGACTTCGTCCGGCGTCGCCTTGCAAAGAATGCTGATCAAAATCGCGTTGATACAGACGGATTTACCGGAGCCCGTGGCTCCGGCGATTAGGAGATGCGGCATCGTCGTCAAATCGCAGAATATCGGATTGCCGGGGATATCTCTTCCCAGGGCGACCGCAAGCGGCGACTCCAATTTTCGAAAAGAGGGAGAATCGATCAAACTGCGTAAAGAGACCGGAACGGTCTCGGCGTTCGGGATCTCGATACCGATTGCCGACTTTCCGGGGATCGGCGCTTCGATCCGGACACCGACCGAGGCCATCGCCAGAGCGAGGTCGTCCGTTAAGTTGACGATCCGACTGACTTTAATACCGGGGCCCGGTGATAACTCGAATCGAGTGATCGCGGGGCCGTGCGTGATGTTCACTATGGTCGCCTCCACGCCGAAACTGGCCAATGTGTCCACGAGTTTCTTGCCTTGAGTCGTCAGAGCGTTCTTGGACGAACGCGCCGCCTCCTCCTGACGGTCGGCTTTTAGCAGAGCGGGCGGCGCAGCGCGGTACGAAGACCGTTGCGACGAATTCCTCCCTGTTGAGTTTGAAACGCCGGGAACAGCAGTGAACCGACGATCGTTCGGAGATTTATCGGCGGACCGGTCCGCAACAGCTCGGGATGAATTCGCTTCCACGGTCGAGGACGCTTCTGCGGATGCTTCATATTCGGAACCGTTGACATCAATGCGCTTGATCGGAATGTGATTGACGACACGGGAAGACGTACCCTGCGGATTCACTGTGATATCGAGCCATGTCGAATCCTTTGGCGACTGCAAAAAGCCGGGCATTTCCTTAAGCTTCGAGTCGTTTCCCGTCGGGATCGGATCCGACGCTTCGCGGATGAAATCGGTATTGACCTTTTGTGGAAACTGTATCCTGGACCCGGACGACTGTTTGGGGTCCGGGACAGGAGGTTTATTCAGGTCCATATCGAATGGAGTGTCGCCGCATCGATACGAGGAAGCGGTCATCGGCGCATCGGTTCCGTCAAGATCGATGAAACCGGGGTGCTTTTCATAAGAGAGTTCGTCGAACGGAGATACGTCAACGGCGTAGCCATCATCAAAAATATCCGTCGATTCATCGAGCTCTTCTTTCCCGCTTCCGAAATGTCCGGACGCACGAAAAGATTCTCTACCGTTTCGTATGGCTTCGGACGCGCGCTGTGTCGTCGCGCGGATGGCTTCCGCCGTTCTTGTCGCCGTACGTGAAAGTGATACGTTAAAGATCACAATGATCTGAGCCAGCGTGAAAGCGGAAATGATAATGATCGCGCCGGTTTTGGCGGCAAGCAGTCGCAGCGCAAGGGCCAGAGATCCTCCGATCAATCCGCCCGTGAGGATCAGTTGGTCCGGTGCCTCTTTGATGATCGATGAATCGATTCCGGACTTCCACAGAACGGATATCGCCGTACTTGCCAGGGCTTCGTTTCCGGTCGAGTCAAGACAGAGATTTCTTATACTGCTTGGTGCGACCGTGACGACAGCCATCAGCGTGGATGCACACAGGAGAAGCATCAGGACGGAACGGACACGAAAAGGCGCGATATTCCTGCGTTTTTCGAGGAAGTAATCAATGGACGCATAAATCAAAAGGACCGGGACGGCATATGCGGCAATGCCAAGAAGACCCATGCCGAAGGATCGGAGCACCTTGCCGAGCATCCCCGTCGCGGCTGCGGGCAAATAGTAGGATATGCCGAAGACGACCGCGAACGCAAAGTAAATGACTCCGGTCACTTCTTTTCCGTAATTGATCGGTTTTGATTCCTCCGAACTCAAATTCCAAGCCTCCTTGCCGTTTTCAACAAAGCAACAATCGTTTTAGCGTCGGATATTTCACCTTCGTCAATTTTTTGAAGCAAGATACGCAGTGGGATCCGATGCACGTTCAGAAACTCACCGTCGTCCGGATTGGCATTCCCGCGGGATAAACGGGTCGCCAGAAAAAGATGCAATATTTCCGAGCAATACCCCGGGCTGGGATAGATGACTCCAAGACTTTCGACATGACCGGTCTTTAATCCCGTCTCTTCCTCGAGTTCGCGAATAGCGCAAAGCTCGGGGTCTTCATCGGGTTCCAGCTTGCCTGCGGGAATTTCCAACAATATCTGATTGAACGGACTGCGAAACTGCCGGACCATATATATATTTCCCTGCTCATCCATCGGCACGATCGCGGCACCGCCGTTATGGCGAACAATTTCACGCGGAGCCCGGAAGCCATCCCGCAAGAGGACCTCAGCCAGATCGACCGAAAACACGTGCCCCTTAAAAACCGTATCGCAGGACACAGGCTTTTCGATCATATCACAATCTTCGAAAGCCGTTCCGTCCTCGTTGATCAAATACCGGTTTTTCTGATCCTCTGGTGATGGTTTATCCGTGTTAGTCATTCGCTTTCCTTTCGGAATGATGAAATTCACTCGATCTGGCAGTTGCGAGGGTATCGCACCGTTCATTATACTCATGACCGGAGTGTCCCTTCACCTTGATCCATTCGATCTCGTGGAGCTGAGACAACCGATCCAATTCCTTCCATAATTCGAGATTGCTGACGATCTGACGTGTGCTGTTTTTCCATGAGTTTCGCTTCCACGAATCCAACCATCCGAGTCGGAAAGCATTGACCAGATAAGCGCTGTCGCTAAAGAGCCGGACCCGGCAAGGCGCCTTTAGCTTCTTCAGCGCCTCGATCGCGGCGGTCAGTTCCATCCGGTTATTGGTCGTCGACTCCGCGCCTCCCGAGATTTCCTTCTCTTTGCCGGCCGAGACTAATATGGCACCCCAACCGCCCGGTCCGGGATTACCCGAACAAGCTCCGTCGGTATAAATATTCACCTCGGGTCGGGTACTCATTTCGTTCCCCCGGCCATATTAATTTTCTTCTGAGCCGCCGCATCCACCGCATCGTGGACCGCCGCTCTGAAACCGCTTTTCTCCAAGCTCATCACACCCTCAATAGTCGTTCCTCCCGGCGAACAAACCTGATCCTTCAATACCGCCGGGTGAAGTCCGGTCTCGATCACTAATTTTCCGGATCCGTACACTGTCATTGCCGCGATCTCGTAGGCGACATTTCTGGCAATCCCCAGTTTAACGGCGGCATCGGCAAGAGCCTCGATGAAAAGCATGACATAGGCGGGTCCGGTCCCCGATACGGAACCGATGGCGTCCAACGTCTGCTCATCGCAGGGGATCACCATCCCGCAGGTCTTGAACATATTAATGATTTGCTCCTGCTGTTTCTCTCCGACATTCTCAAAACATATCGCGCTGACCCCGGCCCCCGCAAGTGCCGGTGTATTCGGCATCACACGGACGACCGAAGCGTTTTTCCGGAGAAAGCTCTGAATTCTGGAAACCGAAACCGCGGCGGCAATAGATATCACAACCGTGGACAAACCGAGTTTATGGGACAACGATTCCATGGTCCGATCGAAAACCTGCGGCTTCACTGCAACAAGAACGAAATCTGCCTTGTCCGCCGCCTCGACCGCGCTTTCCGCGAG
>JAFGGR010000194.1 GCA_016930475.1 Clostridiales bacterium
ATCCCGTGTTAAGAACACGGCGCGCTCGGGTGTGTTCCCGTCGATCCATTCGACCATTTCCGATTGAAGATCGAGGCGGATCGGCTCCCGATTCCGGTTATGCTGAACAAACCACTCACTCACGCCGGTTCCGACCAACGCGAGGAGAAGGACGACGGACAGCAGGACACCGGCGATCCGAGCGGTGATGCAAAGTCCGCGGGAAGTATACACTCCGTTATTCCGGGCTTTCTCTTCCGTCTGAGTGCGCGACTTTCTGACATAGATGGGCGGAAGCATCAGAAATGCCAAGGCCCCGGCGATAAAAATGTCGAAAAGCAGGATGCTCAAATGGACAAACTTGTGATTTGCCAGGATTTCTCTGGAGACTTGGGCGGAAAAGGCAAAGATAAACGGGAACATAAAGGCGATCAAGAGGAAGATCCGGTATTTAATCCGTCCCCGGACCCACTCGTAAATCGAAAGACCGATCAGAAGTACAAGCGGGATGACGACAGCAAGTCCGCCTAGTTTAAAAATATAATCCGTTATGCTCGAAAACGAAACCTTTTCGGCGATGAAGCCGGGGTACAGGCGAAGCGAAACGACATTGTTCGCGTTTCCGGACAGCAGTGTCGTCTGAAGCAAGGCAGACCCGACAGACACCAGCGCTGCGATGGCGTAGGATAAACGGTTCTCGGAAAACAATGCCATTCCGAATAAGATGAGCATGGCACTGATCAGCATGGAACCGTGGAAAAAGGGCGCCGCGACTCCGATGATGAGCGCGACGGTCAGAAGCGAATAGGGATGGAGCGGATCCGCTTTTCGAGGGATCCAGGCCTGTCGGGTTGCGAAAAAAGTACGGAGCTTCTCTTTAAAGCCGGCGACCTTGGTCAGATGCAGAAACATTCGACGGACGTGCGGAATAAAGAGGAACAAGAGGATCAGTACCACCGAAACGCCGAGCATCAGGTGCCGCTGGTTCGCGTAGACATTGATCGCCCAGAGTCCCCATTCATCCCTCGGCGTCAGAGAGAACCAGTCTCTTTGTTGCGAAATCTCGCGGAAAACTGTCTGAAGGCTTGCACCGGGCAGCTTGAAAAGCTCGATCAATTGACAAACGATATTCATCGCGCTTCGGAACAGTACCAAAAGAGGCGTGACCAGAAAGGCCAGCCTGCGGCCCGATAAGAGGACCGCCAGTGCGCCCAGAAGGACGACTGCGCTCACAAAGGTCAGGATGAACGGAAGATTGAACGCCCAATCAAGCGGGAGGCCGAGCAATTTGAGATTTCCACAGAGAAAATAGAAGAAAAAGTGATATTGGATCTTATCTCCCGGGAAATGCGGATACTCGGTCGGGAAGTTACTGCCGGTCGAAAACGAGGAAGCGACCGCGATATGCGGGCCGAAGTCACTGGCGACCGACGGGCCGACGAGAAGCTGATTCCCTTCGATCCGAAAGGTATAGAAACTGATGTAGGCCGCGGCCGCCACTACGGCGAGAATGGTTAATGACAGAAGGATGATCATCCCGGGATGGCGGTCAAATACGGGGATTTGTCTTTTGCGGTTATCGCCGGGTTTTTTGCGGCTCGCCGTTTCTTCGATATATTCCCGGCGTTTGCGTAAGTAACATTTTTGCCACAGAAGGCTTCCGAGATATAAGAACAGGCACATGGACAGGATGTTGGCCGGGTACAGGACGTGCATATCGCTTGGAACAAAACGATAGATCCCCAGCGCCGCATAGTATGTGACCATAGTGACCGTCATCAGGCCGATCACAAAGCCGGCAGGGAGAACAAACAACAGAGACGGCGTCTTGGCCATCAAATCCTGATTCACAGAGATCCCCAAATATAGTCTTCGAATATCGGGAATCAAAAATCGAATCAGCTGAGTTCCGAAGAAAAGACAGACGAGCAGGTACAAAACTCCAAACATTATGGCTCCTTCCCCGTGGACAAGGATTCGGAATGATCGTCAGGCTCCCGGGACATCCGGGTGTCCTCCGAAATGATATATCGCGGGCGATTCTTCACCTCGTCGAAAATCAGCGCGATGTACGTGCCGATCAAACCGAGGCTGATCATGACGCACGCACCGACGGCAAGGTTGACAATGATCACGGTGGTAAATCCGCCGGCGGCGACTCCCGAGAAATAATTAAACAATGTCTGAATCAGCAAAATGATGGTGCCGACCAGAAAAATCGCGCCGATGAAACTGATCAGATGCAAAGGAACCGCCGAAAAGGAGACGATCGCATGGAGCGAGAGGCGCAGGAGACTACTAAGCTTCCAACGCGAACGCCCGATCTGGCGCTCCGCCACGTCAAAGGAAAAGTTGGTCTTCCGGAACCCGAGCCAGGCCGAAAGGCCGCGGAAGAAGGTGTTGTGCTCGCGAAGCGTCCTCCATTTGAGCACGACTTTGCGATCTAGGAGTTTATAATCGGATGCGTCGGACAAGTCGTAGCCGGAAAGGCGATAGAAAAGTCCGTAGAAGAGCTTGGCTTGAACTTTGGAAAAGATACCCTCACGACCGCGATTCGACTTGATCCCTTCGACGATTTCGAATCCCTCGTCGCGCCACAGGCGGATCATCTCCGGGATGAGTTCCGGAGGATGCTGAAGATCGCCGTCCATCAGAATGACTGCCTCCGCGTCCGCCACATCAAGGCCGGCGCAGATGGCCGCTTCTTTTCCGAAATTCCGTGAGAGACTGATCCCGCGAACCCGCGACGGATATTTCTCCGAAGACTCCGTGATGGCCTTCCAGGTGCCGTCCGAAGAACCGTCGTTTACAAGAAGGAGAGAATAGGAGAGGCCGAGCCCGTCCAAAAGCGGGACCATTCGCTCCACTGTCACGGGGATCTGCTTCTCTTCATTGTAGAAGGGCATGAGGACGATCAAATCCATACCGCTGCACATCACTTTCCAAATAAATATACACAATAATATTAGCATACGTGCCCGCTTTTATTACTACTCTTCGGTTACATTTGCGCTCGCGTTTTCCCGCAATATCGTAATCGTATGGCGGCTGTGGTAATATTCTATGTGTTCATTCTTTGGAATCGGAGGATCTCGTCCATGAGAATCGTTGTTTTGGCAGGCGGTCTGAGCCCGGAACGGGACGTATCCCTTTCTTCCGGAAGTCTGGTCGCCAACGCGCTTTTAGATAAAGGACACAGCGTTGTGATGGCGGATGTTTATGAGGGCATCGAATTTCCGGAGTGCAGGGAAGACCTTTTCATTTTACCGTCCGGATCGTTTCGGTATCACTATGACATACCGGGCACGGCACCGAATCTTGACAAGCTGATCGAAAAGCACGGTGGTCGAATGACATTGATCGGAAAGAATATCCTGGAGCTGTGCGCGATGGCCGACGTCGTCTTTATCGCACTGCACGGCGCGATGGGCGAGAACGGTCAGCTTCAGGCGGTTTTGGAGTGCCATGACATCCGTTATACCGGTTCCGATTATTGCGGAAGCCTTTTGGCGATGGACAAGGACCTGTCGAAGAAACTCATGCGCTTGGCGGGTGTGCCGACTGCCGACTGGGTGCTGGTCCGCCCGACGGAGGAGTCCCTTCGGGAAGTCCGGGAGGTCGTCGGATTCCCTTGCGTTATCAAGCCGACACACTGCGGGTCCAGCGTCGGAGTGTCCATTATTTCTGCCGAGGAGGATTTCCTGTCGGCGGTCTGTCTGGCCAACGATTACGAGAGCACGGTTCTGGCGGAAAAGATGATCCCCGGCCGTGAATTTTCGGTGGGCATCTTAGGCGGAGAGGTTTTACCGGCCATCGAAATCATCCCGCATCAAGGATTTTACGACTATACGAATAAATATCAGAAGGGCCTCGCGACCGAGGTATGTCCGGCCGACCTCGCACCGGAACAAGCGGAGAGTATGGCTCGCTACGCACAGATTACACATGACGCACTACGCCTCGGGAGTTATTCGCGAGTCGACTTTATCCTCGGAGCGGACGGGGTTTTTTACTGCCTGGAGGCCAATACGCTTCCCGGTATGACACCGACGAGTCTTCTGCCGGAGGAAGCGGCGCAGGTCGGTCTTTCTTATTCGGATTTGTGCGACCGAATCGTCCGCATGGCGCTGAAATGAAGATCGGCGTGATCGGAGCGGGCCCGGCGGGACTTATGGCCGCGATATCGGCGGCACAGAGCGGAGCCCGCGTGACGCTTTTCGAGAAAAACGCCATGCCGGGACGCAAGCTTCTCCTGACCGGCAACGGACGGTGTAATCTGACCAACCGGCTTTCGCTCGACGAATATCCCGATCGGTATTTTGGTAACGGAAAGTTCCTGATCAAAGCGCTCTATGCCTTCGGACCGGAGGATACGGAGCGCTTTTTCGTGGGATCCGGAGTTCGTCTGACCGAAGAGGCGGGCGGACGCGTTTTTCCCGCAAGCGGACATGCTGCGGATATC
>JAFGGR010000195.1 GCA_016930475.1 Clostridiales bacterium
CACGGCAGTTATCCCGCATTCGGCAACGATGATCCCCGGGTGGACCGGATCGCGATCGATGTATTAAAGAAATTCATGAACGAGCTTTCCAAGCACAAGACCTATCGGAACGCCAAGCCGACGCTTTCGATCCTGACGATCACGTCCAATGTCGTTTACGGCAAGAAGACCGGATCGACTCCGGACGGTCGAAAAGAAGGCGAAGCATTCGCGCCGGGCGCGAATCCGATGCACGGAAGAGATGCAAAGGGCGCGATCGCATCGATGCGGTCGGTCGCCGGCCTGCCTTACGACTACAGTGAGGACGGGATATCGTATACCTTTTCGATCCTGCCGAATACACTCGGCAAGACGCCCGACGAACAGGAAGCCAATCTGTTTGCTTTGCTGGACGGATACTTTTCGGACGGCGGACAGCATATCAACGTCAACGTGATCCAGCGTAAAATCCTCCTGGACGCGATGGAGCATCCGGAGAAATACCCGCAGTTGACGATCCGGGTCTCCGGATATGCGGTGCATTTTGTGCGGCTGACTCACGAGCAACAGATGGAAGTCGTGAGGCGAACGGTCCATGCGAAATTCTGACGAGACTTCGATAAGGAACTCAACCAAAGAGCAAGCACCTCGCGGTGCGTCCGGGACCGCCCGGGACGATATCACGGGGCGGATCCATTCCGTCGAGACCCTCGGCGCTCTGGACGGACCGGGTCTTCGTTACGTATTGTTCATGCAAGGCTGCCCGTTTCGGTGCGGCTTCTGCCATAATCCCGATACCTGGGACGTGAATTCCGGATATGAAATCACGGTCGGTGAGCAGTTCAGAGATATTTCAAGGTACCGAAATTACCTTTCCGGCGGCGTAACCGTTTCCGGAGGAGAGCCCCTGATGCAGGCGGAATTTGTCGCCGCATTGCTCGAAAAGTGCCGGGCGGCGGGCATTCACGGGGCGATCGACACCTCCGGCGGAGTGCCGCCCGAAGACGCGGCTGAGGCGATCCGGGCGGCGGACCTGATCCTATTGGATATTAAGGCGTTCGACCGACAAATAGCCGCGGCATTGTGCCGGATCGATACCGATCACACATGGAAGTTTCTCGACTATTGCGAATCGATCGGGAAGCCGGTTTGGATCCGCCATGTCCTTCTTCCCGGCGTAACACTTTTCGAAAAGGACGCGGACGGGATCCCATATTCCGACCGAGAACCCTTTCTGTTGGCGAATTCGGAGCTGGCGGAGGGGATAGCGCGCCTGAAAAAGTACACCTGCGTTCAAAAAATCGAATTTCTTCCTTTCCACAAAATGGGGGAGCTCAAGTGGAAGGAACTTGGACTCGATTCCCCATTTTTCGATGTTGACGAGCCTGCCGGGCATGTGATAGCGTGGTGTGGGGAACTCGTATAGAGTATATCTTCCATCAAGGAGCGGTGAATTGAAAAAGACAAAAAGAAAAGGGTTGACCACTCAGCGGGTGGGGACCGGTATCATCATTACTTGTGCCGTTTTATTGGCCGGCTTGATCACGCTGACGGTGTTTTTTGCCATTGACGTCGCGAAGTACGACAAAGTTTTCGGAACGGTCGGGTTGGAGCGTGACGACAAAGGACGGGAGGTGACCATCCTTTATGTGGTTGAGGGAGAGGCACATCTCGAGCCGATCGATCACGCACCGCGAAACTGGAACGATGAACAGCTGGTTGAGATTGAATATCTCAGGGATGATTCTTCGAAAATCCGCGTCCCGGTCTCCGTCCTTCCCATTGTACTGGGTTATTTTATCCTCGCAGGTATCCTTTCCGCAGGAATTCTGATCCGGCTCGGCAAGCTTTTTTCAAAAGAAACTCCCGAGTGAACGATCCGACTGAGCGTGTCGGGAGCGCGTCCCGGCGATCCGCGGTTTCACGGATATCTTCATGGCTCTGTTATCATTTTCCTTCTTATACGCACGGCGGCTTTATTTCGCGTCCTCCGCGATATCGCCTCTGGCTTTCAGATCCGAGATGATCGAATCGTAAAGCTCTTTATCGATCTTAAAGAAGAATTTATAGACGATGAATCCGAGAACGATCAGGATCAGCGGAACGATGAGCATGGCGGACTTCATCATCCAGAGGCCGGCTTCCGTCACTTTTTCCGGGTCCCCGTCCGCGGCACTGATCCCGGACATGATGACGACGGCTCCGACGATCGCGTTTCCAACCGCTCCGCCGATCTTATTGATGAAGGGCTGAACGGAAAAGGTGATGCTCTCATTGCGTTTTCCGAGTTTCCATTGACCGTACTCGATCGTGTCCGTTAAGAACATCAGCATCAAGAGTTGAATGAACGCCTGTCCGACAAACAGAGGGATGCCGGCCGCCCCGATAAACAACATATTCATCGGCGCCAGGAAGAAGATGACGTAACCGACGACGACCATGATCGTCGCGGCGAGGTAGAGTTGTTTTCTCGAAAAACGTTTGCTGAAGAACGGAAACACTGAGAGTGCGACAAGCTGAGAGACGCCGAGGATCGCCGCGAAGATGCTGTACATACCTTCATCCTTATAGGCATAGATGAAAAAATAGGTGCCGAAGCTGGTCGTCGTCGTATAGCCGATCATGAAGAGTGCCATCGAAACGAGCGTGAAGAGCAACTGGTCGTTCTTAAAGATCGCCCGCATCAGTTCGCGCAAGGAGGTCTTGCTTTCCTGTTTAAAGACCTCGCGGTGCTCCTTGACCCCGAACACCGTAAACGCCTGCGTGATCATGGAGATCACGACAATGCCGACCGCGGCGATGAAGAAACCCGTTTTGCGACCGCCGGTAACGTTTCCGATCGCGGAAGTGACGGGAAGAATGGCGACGACAGTGATGAACAGGCCAATATTAGCGCAGATGCGTGCGGTCGAGCCGATCTTTTCGCGCGTTTTCTGATCAATGGAGAGCGACGGAAGCATGGACCAATATCCGATATCATTTCCGGAGAAGGTGACCTCCCACAAGAGGTAGATGACCGTGAACGAGATGATGTAGGTCGTTCCCCTCCATCCGATGTCCGTGAAGAAAAGGACAGTAAAAAGAGCCGAAAGAATGCCGCCGATGGCGATCCACGGTTTAAATTTCCCGAACCGTGTCTTTGTATTATCCACAAAGAAGCCCATCAATGGGTCGTTGACCGCATCATACACGCGAACGGCAAGCGTTATACCGGTCGTCCACCAGAGCGTCTGATCCGGGAGGTTCAAGACCTCGGTCAAATAGACGTTGAGAAACATAGACACCAAGGTGTACTGCATGTCTCTTCCGATCGTTCCGACGCTGTAAAAGAAACGGTTTCTAGATGTCGCTTTGTCCATGTCGTTGATCTCCTTTTCGCTTGTCCGAATTCTCGCTTACAGTGCAGTAATTTGATAGAGGTTGGAATCATAGTCGCCCATGAGGCGGGTGTTTTCGTTATAATAGGTCCCGATAAACGGCGTGTTCAGCGCGACGCCTTGCATCAGCTCCCGGCCGCCCGCGGAATATTGTTCGACGCAATCCGTGAGCGTGTAAAAACGGTCGATGAGTCGAAATAGGAGTCCGTTCGGATCGATCCGGATCGGGAGGATGTGGTTGATCAGACCGCCGAACTTTCTTACGGAAAGCTTTTTCGGGACGGTTCTGACCTCGTATTCCCGTTCGGGTGAAAGCCCGTCGAGCGGTAAAACATCAGGGATCTCGGACGCATGACTCATGAGGTTGAAAAGCCCCGCGATCGACATACCTTGCTTCGGATCGACGACCTGCCAGTGGACCTTATTATCCTTGACGGCGTCGTGACGAAAAAACCGTCCGAACTGGAAGAGTCGGCGATGCTCCTTATAGAAACGAATTTGATTCTTGATCTCTTTTCGATCCGATACGGTCAGGTGCGCCGGATCGAGCTCGTAACCGAGGACGCCGAAGCCGGCGACGTTGAAACGATTTGATAAAGGAGTATCCCGAAGCGTTTGCTGATGCGGCGATGCGGAGACATGCGCGCCGATGGTTGACAGTGGGTACAGGTATGATAGGCCGGACTGGATCGCGAGTCGCTCGACCGGATCGGTGTTATCCGACGCCCAGATCTGTGGCGAAAAGCAGAGCATCCCCAGATCGAATCGATTCCCGCCGCTGCTGCACGATTCCAGAAGAATGTGCGGCCGCGGTTCGAAAACGCGCTTCAGTATGTTGTAAAGACCGAGAATATACGAGTGGAAAAACATGCCTTGTTCGGGGATCGATGCGCTGTACATGTCGGTGATATGTCGGTTCATGTCCCACTTCACGTAAGAAATGTCCGCCGAGTCCAGGAGCCCCGAGACCTTTTCGACGATATAGTCGCGGACTGACGGGTTTGTTAGATCCAGAACCAGCTGGTTTCTTCCGTAGGATTCTTTTCGACCGGGGATGCGCACGGCGTACTCGGGATGCGCGCGGAAAAGATTACTGTTCGGGTTGACCATCTCCGGCTCGACCCAGATCCCGAACGCCATCCCCATCCCGTGCAATCGCCCGGAAAGCGATTGCAGTCCGCCGCGGATCTTCCGTTGATCCGTTTCGTAGTCGCCCAAGCCTGCGGTATCGTCTTTACGGCCGACAAACCAGCCGTCGTCGAGCACGAAGAGCTCCGCCCCGAGATTCTTGGCCCGCTTGGCCGCACCGATCAACTTTCTTCTGGTAAAATCGAAAAAAAACGACTCCCAGGTGTTATACAGGATCGGCCGCTCCTTGTCCTTCCAGTTCCCGCGGACGATATGACGGTTGATAAAGTCGTGAAATTGGCCGCTCGCGCCGTTATAACCCCGGTCGCTAAAAGTCAGTACCGCTTCCGGCGTCTCGAAAACGCTCCCTTCGTCTAACGGCCACTCGAAGCAGTGCGGATTGATCCCCGTCATGACGCGAACCGAGCCCTGGTGCGAGCGTTCGATCGCCGAATAATGATTTCCGCTATAAACCAGGTTAAACCCGTAGACCCGGCCGAATGCTTCCGACGCATTCTCTTCGGAGATGAGAAATCCCGGATTACAGCGATTCCCCGACGCGCCGGTCAAATTCTGAAGGACATAGATACCGTTCCCGATCGGCTCGGTCTGCTTGTGTGCTTCTTTGATCCAACCCCCGTGAAAGGTCGTCCGTCTGCTCACAGAAGCCGGCAGATCGAGCATCATACTCATCATTTTCCGAATGACGATCGAGCCTCCGGAGTGGTTCCTCAGCACCGCGCGACGCGTGATCACGTCGACTGCCGGGAAAACAGTATATAGAAGGGTCAGTTCGATATCGAACAATTTGTCCTTAAGAAGGATCGAAAGCGTCTGCGCCTCTCCGGCTTCCGCCACGGCGCACGGAAGGATCTCCGAAGGCGCGGGACCGTCAAGGATCTCATGGGACTGATAGACGAAGTCCGTGACAAAGGTCCCGTCCGGCATCTTGATTTCACAGGGGCTTTGTCGGAAATCACCCTTGCCGATCCCGGACCATTCGAGCGGCAGGATATCGAGACAGTACATCGGATCCGACTCGTCATAGACGACCGTGCCGCCGACGCCTGCGGTCCGCTTGAGTTCCAAACTTTCGACAGACGGGTTTTCCGGACGCGGACCGTAATAAATATGCTCCGGGTGCCCGAATCCGGTCAGCCGGAATATATAGCCGGTCTGATCGGTATTCAGGAAGAATATGCCTTGATCATATCGGATCATCCGCCGATCCTCCCACTCACCAACACGGCCTCATAGGGGCCCAGTGTGCCGTCGTAGTCGCTTCGTTCGTACGAGGAGAGCAGGAGTTTGCCGGACGTATTATAACGGCCCGGATTTCCGGAAAAATTGATAACGATCGTGATTTTCTCTTTGTTGTTAAACCGCTCGAAAACGAACAGCTTCCTTGAGATCTCGACGCTCCGGAATCCGCCGGATTTTAGAAGCGGACTGTGATTCCGGAAACGGATCATTTTGCGATAAAAAGAAAGAACGGAATCCGGGTCCTTTTCTTGCGCCTCAACATTGATCTTCGTATGGTTCCCGTTAATGTCGATCCAAGGCGTACCCGCCGTAAAACCGGCGTTCTTCCCGGCGCTCCATTGCATCGGCGTCCGAGCGTTGTCGCGCCCGCTCCGGAGGATCATTTTCCATCGGTATGATTTCGGAATATGGAGGCGCGTCGCCAACC
>JAFGGR010000196.1 GCA_016930475.1 Clostridiales bacterium
ATTCTCTATTTCAAGGGCAATACAGATTATCTTAAGGAGACGGGCAATTCGGTTGCTGTCGTCGGGAGCAGAAAGCCCAGTAATTATGGTTTGCGCGCAACTGCGGAAATCGTCAGAAATTTAGCTCTTCAAGGTACGATCATTGTCAGCGGACTCGCGCGAGGAATTGATACCGCGGCTCATCGCGCAACACTCGCAGCCGGTGGGAAGACGATCGCCGTAACGGCCTGCGGGCTGGATATGGTTTATCCACCGGAGAATCGCGATTTATTCGACGAGATCGCGAAGGAGGGACTCCTGGTCTCCGAAATGCCTCCCGGACAGGAAGCGGTTCGAAGGTATTTTCCCGCCAGAAACAGGATCATGTCCGCACTCAGTGATGCAGTCGCCATCATGGAAGCCGGCGAATTCAGCGGGACCTTACATACCGCAAGTTTCGCGGTCGCCCAAGGCAGAGATGTGTTTGTTCTTCCGGGCAGTATTTATTCGTCTTATTGCCTGGGAAACCTGATGCTTTTGCGTGATGGGGCGGATATTCTTCTCTGTGCGGATGATATTCTTTCCCGTCTTGCCGGTTCGGCATTCACCCGTGAAATGGATGAGATACGTGCTCGATTGCGTCACAATGAGATTCGTGAACTCTTGCCGGATCACCCGGAGAAGCTGAGTCGTGAGGAGTTATCGTCGCTGATATCCGACGAATTGAGCAATGGAGATATGACTCTGGATGAATTAGTCGCATCGACGGGAGTTTCCTTTTCGATCCTGGCACCGCTTCTATCCGAAATGCTGATCAGCGGTGCAGTGACAGAGAATCGTGAGCGATTTGCTTTGACATTTCCGTTTAGATGAAGTATATAATGGTAAATGATTTTCCAAAACAAACAAGCGAATCGCGGAAAGAGCAATAATGGGAAAAAATTTATTGATTGTTGAGTCACCGGCCAAAGCAAAGACGATCGGAAGATATCTGGGCAAGGATTATCGCATTGCCGCTTCGGTCGGTCATATTCGCGATTTGCCGTCGTCCTCGATCGGAGTCGATGTTCGGCGAGGATTCAAGCCGATGTATATCAATATGCGCGGCAAGGAAAAGGTGATCCGGGAACTTAAAGAACTTTCCATGGACTCCGATGTTGTGTTTATCGCAACCGACCCGGATCGCGAGGGAGAGGCAATAGCATGGCACATCGCGACGATCCTTAAGATCGATCCGACGTCGCTGTGTCGGGTTTCTTTTAATGAGATCACTCAGAAGGCCGTCATCGAGGCAATCAGTCAACCGAGAGCTATCGATATCGATCTGGTGAATGCTCAGCAAGCCAGACGAATTCTGGACCGACTCGTTGGATACGAGTTAAGTCCCTTGCTGTGGAAGAAAATACGTAAGGGTCTTTCCGCGGGGCGTGTGCAATCGGTGGCGACTCGTATGGTCGTTGATCGAGAAGCGGAAATCGACGCATTCCTTCCTGAAGAATATTGGTTATTGACCGCCGAACTGACCCCGGAAAATAAGATTTTTTCATTCAAGTCAAGATATCATGGCAGACTCAAGGGCGATAAGATCGAAAGGGTCAAGCTCTCAAACAAAGAAGAAACGGATAAGGTTATCGCTCAGCTCAACGGAGGCGAGTATTTTGTAAGAAGTGTAAAGAAGGGTAGAAAGAAGACCCATCCTTACGCTCCGTTCACCACCAGCACCTTGCAACAGGAAGCATCCCGAAGGCTAAGTTTCCCTTCCCGAAAGACGATGAGTGTCGCGCAACAACTCTATGAGGGCATTGAGGTAGACGGTTACGGTCAGGTTGCACTGGTTTCCTATATCCGAACCGATTCCGTCCGGGTGTCTGATGACGCCGCCGCAGAAGCCCGTGCGATCATTTCAGCGAAGTTCGGCCCGGACTATGTTCCGAAAAGCACCCGGAAGTTTTCTAATAAGAACGCGGCGCAGGATGCTCACGAAGCCATACGTCCGACGCACTTTGATCTTTCGCCGGATACCATTCAGGACGTGCTGTCAGGGGATCAGTTCCGCTTGTACAAAATGATTTGGGATCGCTTCATCGCCTCTCAGATGTCTTCGGCGGAGATCGATACAGTAACACTCGACATTGAATGCAATCAGCAGGTTTTTCGATCGACCGGCGAGACGGTCGTTTTCCCCGGATATTTAGCACAGTACGTGGAAGTATCCGACGATAAGAAGGAAGAGGACGTCGCAGAAAGCAAGGCAAAGCTTCCTCTTGTAAACGAAGGAGATCGGCTGAAACTCATTTCTTTAAGTCCCGAACAGAAATTCACTCAACCGCCGTCTCTATACACAGAGGCGACCCTGATCAAGGCAATGGAAGAGAAGGGGATCGGCCGTCCGTCAACCTATGCTCCGACAATATCCACGATCCTTGAAAGAAACTATGTTGAGAAGCTCAATAAATATCTCGCTCCGACGGAGCTGGGTATCATCGTGACAAAACTACTTGCGGAGAACTTCAAAAGTGTTGTTGATACGACTTTTACCGCCAAGATGGAGGAAACTTTGGATGGGATCGAACTCGGAAAAGCGGACTGGGTAGAAGTGCTGTCGAATTTTTACGGCCCTTTTCACGAGTTGGTCGAGAAGGCTTCGAATGAAGTGGCTCGGGTGGAGGTATCCGCACAGGTCACCGGTGAGAAGTGTCCCGAATGTCATAAGGGAGATCTGCTCATCAAAGAAGGCCGTTACGGTAAATTTGTTGCGTGTTCCGAATTCCCGGAGTGTAAATATACGGCAACGGTCCAGACTCCGGTGAACGCCAAGTGTCCCAAGTGTGGCTCCGGTCTCGTATCCAGGGAATCCAGAAAATTCAAAGGAAGAGTTTTTTATACGTGCGATAAGAAGGGCACCGATCCGGAGTGTGATTTCATCAGTTGGGATATGCCGCTTGACGGCCAGAATTGCGAAGTATGCGGTCAATATATGGTCATGAAGAAATTCCGCGGTAAGTCCTATACCAAATGCTCGAATAAGGAATGCACGACAAACCGAAGCCGGAAGGCGAAAGTGACCGATACTCCCACCGATGCCGAGGAAAAAGAATGAGTTCAGGCGCGTTACAGGTGATCGGAGCCGGCCTGGCAGGATGCGAAGCGGCGTGGCAAGCCTCTCAACGCGGAGTTCATGTCGACCTTTTCGAGATGAAACCGAATCGCAAATCACCCGCGCACCATCGCGACGATTTTGCTGAATTAGTGTGCAGCAACTCATTCCGTGCAGATCGGCCGGAAAATGCCGTTGGATTGTTGAAAGAAGAAATGCGACGGTTGGGGTCCTTAATCATCGGCTCCGCCGACCGATCGCGTGTCCCTGCGGGCGGAGCGCTTGCCGTGGATCGCGACGAATTTTCGGGCCTTGTCACTTCCGCAATAAAGAATCATCCGCTGATTACCGTGCATCATTGTGAAATGACCGAGATCCCGGTCGACAAGACCGTGATCATTGCTACGGGACCATTGACCGATGACGGGATGTTTGATTCGATCAATAAAGCCGTCGGCAATCACTCTCTTCATTTCTTTGATGCGGCAGCTCCGATTATCGGAGAAGACGGTATAGACCGTGGAATTGTTTTCGCTGCTTCCCGATACGGAAAAGGCGGAGATGATTATTTAAATTGCCCCATGAATGAAGATGAGTATCGTTTGTTCTATGATGCTTTGGTTCACGCCGAGCTTGCCGACGTAAAGGATTTTGATAAAGAGACGGTGTTCGAAGGCTGCATGCCGATCGAGACAATGGCCAAACGCGGTTATGACACGATTCGTTACGGACCGCTGAAACCGGTCGGGCTTATAGATCCGAGGACCGGAAGAATGCCATACGCGTGCGTACAACTTCGACAGGACGATCGAAACGCGAGCATGTTCAATCTGGTCGGGTTCCAGACGCGTCTCAAGTTTTCCGAGCAGGAGCGGGTTTTTCGACTGATCCCTGGTCTGCAGGATGTTGAATTTATCAGGTTCGGCGTAATGCATCGCAATACTTATCTCGACTCTCCAAAGGTGCTTTCCCGTTACTATTCATTAATTGAGAATCCGAATGTTTTTATCGCCGGACAGATAACGGGTGTTGAAGGTTATGTGGAGTCGGCCGGATCCGGTTTGTTGGCCGGTATTTACGCGGCGCATGAGATTCTGGGAAGGCCGCTGCCGAGTCCGCTGTCCGACAAAGCGATGCTGGGTGCAATGGCGGCATATGTTTCGGACGTGCGGATTCAGAATTTTCAGCCGATGAACGCTAACTTCGGGATTCTGCCTCTCCCGGATACGAAAATTCGCGGAAAGAAGGATCGCAATCTTGCCTATTCGCAAAGAGCACTTGAGGAAGTCGAACGTTTTCATGCATTACTTTTCGAAAATAGGGATTAAGGATATAATCATTTTATGATGATCGCTTTCAACTGATAGGGAGAACCGGCTATGAGTATAATGGGTGGATTTGACCAATTGGGTCCGGGTGTATACGCGAATGAGCAGCGGGAGGGACCGATCGTACGTTTTTTTCGCGTGCTTGCATTACGATTTTTCTCCTTGTGCTTTTGTAATTTGCTGTTTGTTCTGATCAATCTGCCTACGCTGGCAATCACTTATTATGTTGTTGCTTACGTTATGCCTTATATCAGTCCGAGCCTTTCGCCTCAGGCGATCTCCGCGACGATAGAGGGTCTCGGCGTCGACCAGGCTGCCGAGATGTTTACCATTGAGACCGCGGCGGGCAATTTGTATTGGGTCTCCGTTTTTATCGGTTCGTTTCTGGTCGTCGGCTTGACACTGATCGTAATGGGGCCCTTTCAGACTGCATTTTCGTATGTTTACAGAAATTACGCACGAGAAACACCGATATTTTTCTGGCAGGATTTTGCACGCGCGCTGAAAACGAACTGGAAGCAATCTCTCGTTGTAGCTTTGGTTTCCTTTTTTGTTACGTCCGTTCTGCTGTTTAACATCGGATTTTACGCGACACATCTGGATGGAGTCCTTTCACAGATCCTTCTCGGGGTTTTCTGTGTTCTTTTCCTCATGTACCTCTGCATGCATATGTACGTATACCCTTTGATCGCATCACTTGAATTGCCGCTCAAGCAAATATACAGAAATGCGATGATTTTTGCCGGAATTCGCCTTTTCCCGACGATCGGTATACTTTTAATCCAGACGGTGATCCTATTGATCATACCGGGCTCGATGATCATTTTCGGATCCAGGATCGGTTCTACCATCGCGATTTTCTTGTATCTGGTCATTGCTTTTTCCTTGTCACACTTTATCGGTAACTTCTTTGTATGGCATCAGATCGAGAAGCACATTCTGCCCGATGAGCAGGACGAGGCTTCCGTAGAAACCACTCAGAGAAAGCCGGAAACAGTCAGCGGTGACGAATTGAAAGATAATAAAGAGGAGACCGCCTCGATTGGATCTAAGGCAGTCTCCGAAGGATTCGAATCCGATGAGGTAGATTGACCGTCATCCGGGTTTCCCGGATGTTTTCAAGAACCGTTTCTCTGAGATCAGACCAAGAGATCTTTCATTGAATACAGTCCGGGACCTTTTCCGGAAAGGAACAGTGCCGCTTTGACCGCTCCGCGCGCAAATACATCGCGGGTGCTTGCGCTGTGCGAGATTGTGATGTTTTCTTCGGGTCCCGCAAAAAGAACCGCGTGTTCTCCTACTATGTTCCCACCGCGGATCGAATGGATTCCGATCGAGTAACCGTCCCGAGCCTTTCTTGCGCTGTGACGATCGTATTCGTAATCGAAAATATCGCCTTGGGTATGATTGATCTCATCAGCGATCATCAGCGCCGTCCCGGAAGGGGCATCAATCTTTCTGCGGTGATGCTGTTCAATGATTTCGATGTCAAAGTCGGGGTAAAGGACCTGAGCGGCTTTCTTCACCAAATCGATCAAAACATTGATACCCAGCGACATATTACCCGATAAAAATATTGCGTTTGTCCCGGACATTGCCCGGATCATTTCTTGCTCTTCCTTCGAAAATCCGGTGGTACACATGACCAATGGCTTTCCGCTGGTTCGTGTCAGTTGAAGTACTGCCGGCAGAGCGCCGGGATGGGAAAAATCGATCATGACATCGTAATCCAAGCGGCAAGCATCCGCCGAGGAGCAAACAGGAAACCCCATTTCCTGAG
>JAFGGR010000001.1 GCA_016930475.1 Clostridiales bacterium
AACCAGGGCATTGGTGTCGCCTGAAAGCGCGCCCGCGACCAGGACTTTCGCGTCAAAGCGGCCGTCTGCATTCAGGGCATCGGCGACAGCCTGCATCATCCTGCTCTGCGTGGTCGTGGCGGCTTCGGTGCCCGCGAAAGTCACGGTGATCTTTCCGGCGGATGCACCTTTATCTTCCTGGCCGCCGCTGGCGAAAGATACTGCCGGTAGAATCATCAGGACTACGGCAAATACCATTAAAAGTTGACTTCGTTTCATTTTTCCTCCTAAAAACGGTTTACTTGATAGGGACATTGATAATCCCAAATGCATGATAGGGGAGGTAATCATTCCTGTCATAAGGTATTTTACTATTTTTCTATAAAATCTTATGAAGTGTCCCAAAGACAATATGAAGCGCTCTCCATCAGGTACAAGACGTGGATTTACTGCCAGCGGCAGGATGACCGCATATGCCAATGAAGGAGAACACCATGAGAACGAATGAAATGGTACAATACGTTGGGGCGGATATCCGCAAGGATTCAATCGTTTTAGCTGTACCAAGGGACGACGAGCAGCAGCCACGGACAGCGATCAAGAAGCCGAACGAGCGGCGAGTTATACGGAAATACCTGGAGAAGCTGAAAGAGAGAGGGGATGCGGCCTGTTGTTATGAAGCCGGACCCCGCGGATATCATCTCCAGCGCAAGCCGATAGAATTGGGGATAGCGTGTATCATATCGGCCCGGGGTTGACAGCAGGAACCGTTCATTCTCGATGACTTCGGTCTGGTACCGTTTGACGCTCAAAACAGATTATCTCTTTTGGAGATCATAGAGGACCGGATCGGCAGAAGATCAACGATTATCGTTTCTCGGGTCCCGGTTACCTTATGGCACAAGATTATCGGTGATCCGGCGATCGCCGACGCCATCCGTGACGGAGTGGTCTACAATTCTCACCGCATGGAGTTGAATGGTGAATCAATGCGAAAAAGAAAAGCGGAAGAAGGCGATACGGCAAAATAGGAACAAAAACGAGTGATCAATTCAGGATCGATGGATCGGCTGAAAAACGCAGAATTAATCCGCTTTTAACGGCCCGTATTCGCGTTTTCCGGACCAGGGCGGTACCTGAATACCCCCCGGAATTATTCCTAACCGGACGGATAGATGTCTGATTTTTTCTAATTTTTCCGGGTTTTCATTCGGCAGCAGAGACCAAAATTATGTCGTATCGTTGACCTGAAGTTGCCGCGCCGATAGCAAAGATTGAGGATTATCGTATTTGGAAAAAGCGGCGACTTTCAATCCGGAATGGGCGGCAATTTTCACCGGAATACGCAATTTGCCTAAATTCACATCACGATGATATATAGAACCGCCTGCGGCTGTATAACGCCTGGTTAAGCAGCGTGAATGAAACCGCGAGCGGAATAAGCGTCTGCCTGAACCGCTTGTTAGCCGAATTATTTTCTCCGTAATGATCACTTTGCACCCAGCTTCATCATCAGCTTTCTAAATTTGATGAGCGGAACCACGATTTTGGGCGCGGTGTGACAAACAGGCTTCTTCCTGATGCAGTTCTCCATATGGTCAACTGCCTTCTCGACGCTCATCATAAACGGCTTCGCGTCACCCCTTGCCATCTTTGTGTCGACGAACCCAAACCGGACATTCGTTACATACACTCCCCTGGGTTTCAAAGCCAACGCCAACCCTCCAAGGTAGTTTGAAAAACCCGCTTTGGAAGCGTGATAAGATGGGGCCTCGGACGATAATAATTCGTCTGCTATACTCGAGACCCCGATAAAGTGGCCTTTTCCATTTCTCACCATGTGCGGAATCACAACCGCTGCCGTTTTTACCATTCCGGTCAGGTTTACATCGATGATCTGTGCTTCACCGCTCATGTCCAATGGGTCCAGCAACTCGCCAATTCCCACGAAATAGATGCACAGATCCATCGGACCTATCATCACCAACTCATTCATCAAGTCACAGTACCGGCTATGACTCACGTCTGCGACCTTATGACAATAGGCGGCGTCACTAATTGGCGACGCGCTCCTTGAAACTCCGACAATATCCCATCCGGCGACAAGTAGTCTCTTTGTTGTCGCTAAACCTATGCCGTCAGAATTCCCTACAAGAACGGCCCTGGATTTCAATACCAACCCCCCTTCATTTACCCATCGCACCGGCTAACGACGAATTCACCGGCTCGGTCTGTATGCGAGATGCCAAACCTGCAAGGAGCAGAGGCCGGGAAACGGGAGAAAACAGCCCGATACCCTGCCGCGTCCGGTGCAATGACTTGTTATCATTCGTTTTCTGCTTCCTGAATCTTCGTCATTGTCTCTCTTATCAGATCTTTCCATCCTTCCTGAACAGTTAGGTACTCGTCTACCGCGATGTATTTGCCTTGTCTTTTGACGCACCAATTCCACTGCTTATAGCTATCGTCAAACTGACCTTGAACCAGTATTGCAAGCTTTTTCAAGTAGTCTATTCCGATCTGACTCTTGCCTAATTCCTCTGTTTTTGCTGACAATGCCGTAGAACCAGACATCCCCGTCTTCTTGAATGGAACCAAAGTTGTAAGTGTCATCGGAGGACTTGAGATTTAATGAAAGTCTTTTGCCTCTTCCAATCTTTGTAATAATCCCTTCCTTTGCCAAATCGCCTATGAAATGCTGGAGACTTGCTGTAATCTCTTGTCCCCGCGACAAGGACAGCCGCTCGAAAAAGTCCTTTTCGGAAATCGTTACGGCTGGCGCGGTCTCTTTGACCGCCGTAGATACTTCCGTGAGCCTTGCTCCATCTTCGACCCTAATAACCGTCCTCTCGATTTCCCTTGTTTTTGCAAGAATTCGGGGAGTAATGATGAGTTGTTGTGTAGTGGGATTTTTGTAAACCGGGAGTTCGACCAGCCCTAATGTGAAGCTCATGCCTCCGTAGCCTTGTACGTAAGATATCAAGTCCTCCATGTTCTCCCTAATGCCGTCACCTATGATTAACAGCAGAAAACGCCCCCTTCTGAGGTTTGTCTGGACTCGGTCGATGAGTTCCTGCTCAATAATGTCTGGGAAATATGATCTTAGCAGATCGTAGAGGGATGGGAAGTCCAATCCTCTCGATCTCAAACATTCCGTTTCAAACCTCTGAAAGTCCCATTTCGCAACGTCTTTGGCATAGTCGAGGATTTGGCCAACGGCCTTCCGTCTTGCTTCAGGGTTTCTCCATAGCTTGCACTCAGCAAGTGTGATGAAGCCATTTGCGTTTAGATAGACGAGATCGCAGGGGCCGGAATCTGTTCTGAGTTCGCGGGAAATGGAAACAATGCCGCCAAAAGAGGGCTCAATCTCATCAACGGGGAGCATGGTTGGATTCTCAAAGCAGATCCCCTGAATCCACTTCTCATCGTATGATCCTTCTCTCAGACGCACGGATTCCAGGCGAATGGCTTTTCCGTTGTCGAAGACTATTGGGGTAACATGCTGTTTCAAGTCTTGTATTCCTTCATTGATAACGTTCGGCATCAGTGGCGGCACTCAGTGCCGTCCGTTGCATGCTGTTGTTATCCAATCCTATTGAATTTATAGCACTGATTTCTGAATTCATCGAGAACGGAATATGCCGCATGATCGACAAGTGCATCGAGCCATGATTCGTATGAAAGTGTGAAACAAGTGCATGAGCGTGCACGCTCAAGAACGACCTCCTTGATTGAGTATATATTGCTATTACTGTCATACATATCAAATCGTTTGCTAATTTTATCAATCATTCTGGAGATAGAAACCTGTTCTCCAATCTTGTATTCTTCAATCTTCTTTTGGGGTGCAACTACTGCGAAAAATATGGCGTGTTTTGTGGATTTGGTGTTATAGGCAATGCAGGCAAGATTTCGGCTTGCCTGATCGTAGTCTGGAGCGTTCTTTGTGCCTGCACTCAATTGACTTCCCATCTTAGCTTCGAGTACACCAAATATGCCATCAGTACCTTCTATTGAAATATCACCTCGATTTGCTGAGTCGACACGGAAGTCACCAAGAGCCATGTCAGCATGCGTATAACCTTCCGCTACACTATCCTGTCGGCTTCTGGCCAAGAAAGGGGAAGATAGGAGACCTTCGGAATACCAGTTGTCACTAATCGGTTTACTGACCCCTTCGTATTCGGTATGTTGACCCCCTCAACGAATGAAAAAAAATAGCCTGTTTTGACTCATA
>JAFGGR010000197.1 GCA_016930475.1 Clostridiales bacterium
GCGCTTACGAATTTATTCGTTTCGCGCCGGCAAAAAACACAAATAAAGGAGTCGATAAATGAATATGAATCATTCTCATCGAATCTCTTCACGCCTGATCCGGGTGACCGACCGAGAGGGCAAACCGCTTTCGAATAAGCAGGTCACCTTCGAACTGATCAAGCATGAGTTCCTGTTCGGGTGCGGCGCAGGCGATGCCGTAGACGCCGCCAATCCTAGCGGCGATCCCCGGGCGGATGCGATTGCCAAGGACCGCTTTGAAAAGTGGCTCAAGATCTTTAATTTCGGAACGACCCATTTCTACTGGGATCGGTTCGAGCCCAAGCGCGGTGAGCCGATGACCGATGTTTTGATGCGCGGGGCCCGTCTTCTGCGCAAAAACGGCGCCGAGGTCAAGGGACATCCGCTCTGCTGGCATACACTCGCGCCCGACTGGCTGCTCGATCTTTCCGAGGACGAGATTCTCCGGGAACTTTTGGCACGGATCGAGCGCGACGTGACCGATTTTAAAGGCGTCATCGATATGTGGGACGTCATCAACGAAGTCGTCATCATGCCTGTTTTCGATAAATACGATAACGGGATCACGCGGCTGTGCAAGAAGATCGGCCGATTCGGCATCGTCGATCAGGTGTTCCGAAAAGCGCGCGAATGCAACCCCGGCTCCACCCTGCTCCTGAATGATTTCAACACCTCGCCGGCGTTCGAGATCCTGATCGAGGGCTTGCTGGATAAGGGGGTCCCGATCGACGTGATCGGCATCCAATCGCATCAGCACCAAGGCTATTGGGGCCGCGAAAAGCTCGAAGAGGTACTGGAGCGTTTCGAACGCTTCGGCCTGCCGATCCACTTCACCGAGAACACCTTCGTTTCCGGAGAATTGATGCCGCCGGAGATCGAGGATCTGAATGATTTTGTCGTCGACAGCTGGCCGTCCACTCCGGAATTCGAACAAAGACAAGCAGAAAACATCCGCGAAATGTACTCGGTGCTTTTCGCTCATCCGCTGGTTCAGGGGATCACTCAGTGGGATTTTGCGGATGGGTACTGGCTCGGCGCTCCCTCGGGCGTCGTCCGCTCCGACGGAACGATCAAACCCGCGTATGAGATGCTCGACCGGCTGGTGAATCACGAGTGGAGCTCGACTCTTTCCGCCCGAACGAATGAAGACGGCGAGGTCGAATTGAACGGATATCGCGGGGAATACCGCGTCACTTGCGCAAATCATACGGGTAACATAACATTAGGTGACGGCACGGCTTCGCACGTTTTGAAAGCGACCGTTACGTTGTGACATCACGGAGGTCGGAAAATGAGCATTTTCGGTTATAACAGCCCGTTCGGGCGCTTTATGATGCGCCTGGTCGACGTGCTTCTTCTGAGTCTTTTGACCCTCGTTTGTAGTCTTCCGATCGTGACGGTCGGCGCGGCTTTTTCGGCGCTCTACTACGTGCTTCTCAAGATGGTCCGCGACACCGACAACGGCATTATTCGCACGTACTTCAAGGGCTTCCGGGACAACTTTAAAAGGGGCACCATCCTGTGGATCATTATGGCGATCGTGATCGCGGTATTTTACATGGACTTCTACCTGATAACCAACGTTGCGATGGACTATTCCGATCTCGTGCGGATCCTGCTTTTGATCATCGGCGCTTTTGTTTTGATGGTCGGGATCTATATTTTCCCGATGCAGGCTCAGTTTGAAAACACGGTGATCGGCACACTCAAGAAATCTTTTCTCGTGTGCATCATGAATCTGCCTCGCAGTATCAGTCTTTTGCTGATCATGGGTTGTCCGATCGTCATCCTTTTGCTTTTCCCGGAAACGGTTTACTTCCTGCCTTTTCTTTCCATCGCCGCGATCCCCTATCTCCAGACGGAAATACTGGTTCGCGTGTTCGATAAGTATATCCCCGAAGACACCGCGGAGCACACCCCCGGAGTCCGTACGCAACTGATCCGGAAGGACCCCGTTGAAGAAACATCCGGAGACGTAAAATGAACCGACGAACAAAGACATCATCGGCTCGGAGCCTTAAGTCGAGGATCAGCGATCTTGCGTCGCGCTTCAGTCTGTCCGTGACTCTTTACCTGGACAACTTAAAACTTCGAAACAAAATGATCCTCATGTCCGTCATTTGCGTTCTTCTGCCGATCGTGGCGACCAATACCATATTTTTCTCCATGATGTACTACGCCGAAAAGGATCGACAACAAAACGAGATCAATAACACGCTGAAGTCGGTTGAAAGCACTTTGAACAATATGATCCGGTATATGACGGGAGCGGCGGCCAACCTCTACACAACCAAAGAACTGTACTCGTTTTTGGACGAGGAATATGAAAACGGATATGATTACCTGATCGCCTACAAGGACAACTCTTCCCTGTTTCACAAGGTAACTTTCGGCAACAACACCTATATTTCCAACGCACAGATTTATTGTGATAACGACTCCCTGGTCACCGGAGGCGGGATCTATCGCCTGGACACGGCACGGGATACCGATTGGTATAAGCGATTTGTTCTTTCGGGAAGTAAAATGGCCTTTTATCCGAGTTTGGAGTCAAAATCGGACGTCGACAAACGCGAGTTATCGCTTTTGTGCCTGATGGATTATAATTTCAATACAAGTAGAGAGCGTATAATCAAATTGAATATGAACTATAACTATTTCACCCGGGTGCTCAACCAGCAGTATTATAATGCGGATATATATATTTGCGACAGTGAGCGCGTATTGTTTTCGACCGCTGACCCCAATAAAGGGACCAAGACCTTTATTGCGTTGGAGGAAATGGATTTTTCGGACGCGCGCTATTCGACGGAATATGACGTATTCGGTGAAACATGGAACATTTACCTTTATCCGGACAGAAACATGAGAATCAACGCGATTAGTGTGTTAACGAGACACGGAGAACTTTTTGCCTTGTTGGTCTTGATCAACATGTTGCTTCCCGCCGCGGCGATCTATTTCATCGATCGCTCGATCACCCGCCGGATCATCGTTTTGAGCGACCATCTTCAGATGGTCAAGAATGAAAAATACGTTCAGATGGACATTGATCCGTCGAGCGATGAGATCGGCGAACTGGTCCAGAACTACAACCATATGGTCGCGCAGATCGATAACATGACCGGCGTCGTATTTAAAGAAAAAATCATGCGGCAGGAGTATGAGCTTGCGAAACAGAGAGCGGAACTTCAAGCCTTGTACAGCCAGATCAATCCACACTTCATCTTCAATGCGCTCGAGAGCATCCGAATGAGAAGTCTTCTGAAGCACGAGACGGAAACGGCAAAAGTCATTGAGCATATGGCTGTGCTCATGCGAAAATCCACGGACTGGTGGGACGACTATGTCACACTGGCCGACGAGGTCAGTTTTGTCGAGGCATATCTGAAACTTCAGCAATACCGGTTCGGCGATCGCCTAAACTACAAAATCAGCATTTGCGATGCTTGTCCGAATTATCTTCTGCCGAAACTCACCTTGGTCACATTTGTCGAAAACGCTTGCGTTCACGGCGTCGAGAGCGTCAGTCACGACTGTATGGTCCTTATTTCGGCTGAAATCGAAGATGGCTTCCTGATCATCCGTGTTGAGGATACGGGTATCGGCATGAAGCCGTCCGACCGAGATAATATCTTAAAAGAAATGCGCGAAGGTAACATGGAAAGTCTCCGAGGCAGGCGTTCGGTCGGGATCCTTAATGCTTGTTTACGGCTTCGAAAACATTTCGGAGATGACATCGTTTTCGAGATCGACAGCGAGCCGAACATGGGTACCTGCATCACAATAAAGATCCCGCTTGATCGAATCCGCCAAACGGAAGGAGGCTCGAACGATGCTTAATATTTTGATTGTAGACGACGAACCCTTTATCCGTCAGGGTATTTCCGTACTCATCGACTGGGAAGCGGAAGGTTTTCAAATCGTCGGCGAGGCCGCGAACGGACAGGAAGCGATCGCTCTGCTCAAGAAGGGACATTACGACCTGATTATCGCGGATATTAGAATGCCCGTCATGGGCGGGATCGAACTGCTGAAGCAGACGCGCAAACAAGGACTGAGCGACGCGATATTCGTGATCCTGAGCGGCCATTATGAATTCGAGTACGCCAAAGAAGCGATACGTTACCAATGTGCGGACTATATCCTCAAGCCCGTCATGCAGGATGAATTGATCGGTCTTCTTCGCAAAGTATCCGCCGAATATGCGGAAAGTCGAAAAGCGGAAAAGCAGGAAGAATTGCGCGACCGGGCGATGCTGGACCGGCATCTTTCGTCGGTTTTACTCGGTAAATTCGACGAGATCAATCTCGACTATGTCCGCTCGCATCTTGAGACCGGCGCACATCTTCGGTATATCAACATCCAGCTGGATATGAACGATGATCGCGTGCGAAAAGCGGATGAAAAGACAAAGCGACGCATGCAGAGACGGTTGTACGGTCATCTTTGCCGAATAATGGAAAAAAACAGTCGTTACATTATTTTTGACGTAAATAAATACGAGGATTGTTTGGATGTCGGCTTCGTTTTTTCGGAGCATCTTGCGTACGAGCAGTCCATGAGCGAGAAGCAATACCTTGAATGGTTTGCGGACAAAGCGACCGGCATCGAATATGGCATAACGGTTCAGGCGGGATGTCAGGTATCTTCGATCGAGAAGTTGTCCGATTCTTTTCGATCGGCCAACATCGCTAAACTGATGAATAATTATTCCGACGGAGGATTGTCTCTTATCGGAGAAAACGACCGGAGCGATCGGCAGAACGCGGAATTCTGCTGCGGAGAGCAAAAACGAAGCATGGATGATCTGATCTCGTCCATTGAGCGCGGAGACAGGCAGGAGATCGAACAGAGCGTCGACGAGCTTTACCGGCTGATCAGTGATTCGAACATGGATTATCAGTCCATCGAACTGAATATGAATTACATTATGTTCCGTCTTTTGCATCTTGCCGCGGCAAGAGATCCGAACATCAACCAGGAAGAGATCGTCGGCTATCTGATCGAAAACACTTTTGACAAAGGATTATCAAGAGGCAGTAAGCAGCATTTTCTCGATTTTTGTCTTCAATACACCGAATACATTGAGCAACTGAATACTCCGGCCTCGATCAACGTAATCACAAAAGTCGAACGGGAAATCAGAGAATCCTATATGCAGAACATCAGTTTAAAATCTTTGAGCGAAAAGTATTTTATCAACAGCGCGTATCTCGGACAGCTTTTTAAGAAGCAATACGGCATATATTTCAAAGATTACCTCAACGCACAGCGTATCAGCGCGGCCGCGGACATGCTCCTGGGAACCGACAAGCGTGTGTACGAAATTTCCGAGGCGGTAGGATATCAAAGTTTGGACTATTTCATATCAAAATTCGTCGCGGCAAAAGGGCATACTCCGACACAATACCGGAAACGGTATGCAAGGCGGTCAGCGGGAAACGATTAGCCCATGATTTTTTCCGGACGACGGCCATGGAGTCAAAGTTTGTAGGGGTGTTTTCATACTTTGCATGGTTGTTGTTTCTGCCCCGAAATTTAGAATATACCTAACAGCTCAAGAGAAAACAGACTTGAGCGTTGCACCTGAACCGTTTCGTCTATACGGCAGATGTTTTGTTTTTTTATGAAATTTGTGCTCATTAGACGGAAAGAGGATGGAAAATATGAAGGGGGTTTTTTGAAAGATGAAGAAGACAAGCACCCGACTGCTGGCAATTATGTTGGCTGTCACCCTGTTATCCGGTCTGATGGCCGGATGTGACGTGCTGGGCAAGGAAAAGACATTTGAAATGTTTATTGCCATGCCCGGAACCGAGCTGAACGAGGGCAACAAGGCCCAGGAAAAGATTGCCGAGATTACCGGAGTCAAAGTGAAGGAGACTTGGTTGACCGGCCAGACCGCTGAAGAAGCGATCGGGGTCATGGTCGCCGCCAAGGACTATCCGGACTTTATCGAAGCTTCCGACGGATACCAGATCATGGTCGACGCCGGTGCGCTGATCGCAATCGACGAGCATTGGGACAAGTACCCGAACATTAAGAACTACCTTACCGAGGAACAATGGAATATGTGCCGTAAAGAAGACGGTCATATCTACGCGATCCCTCAGTTCGGTATCGTTAACGACCGCGACGTCAGCCCGATCCACAACGACGAAGCCTGGTGGATCCAGACCCGTGTTCTGAAGTGGGCCGGATATCCGGAGGTCACGACACTCGACGATTATTTCAAACTGATCGAAGATTACGCCGCGGCGAATCCGACACATGTTGACGGAACCGACATTATTCCGTACACCATTCTCTGTGAAGACTGGAGATATTATTGTTTAGAGAACCCGCCGCTTTTCCTTGCAGGTTCTCCCAATGACGGATCCGTTATCGTAGATCCGGAGACCCGTCAGGTCATCGACTACAACACCACCGATATCGCAAAGGATTATTTCAAGAAGTTGAACGAAGAGTACCATAAGGGTATGATCGATCCCGAATTCTTCTCTCAGTCTTATGACGAGTACATCGCTAAGATTTCTACCGGACGCGTTCTCGGTTTTGTCGACCAGTTCTGGAACTGGGGATACACCGCTCAAGACGCCATCAAGGCCGCGGGGCTGACCGACTGCACCTATGTTCCTCTGGGCATCGTTGCCGAACCCGGCATTGAAGAACGGTATCACAACGAGCCGGTCTTGGATGTTTCCGGCGGACTCTCCATCACAACCAGTTGTAAAGACATCGACGGTGCGATGAAGTTCATCAGTGACCTCTTGACTGAAGAAGTCCTGACACTCCGCTTCTGGGGTATCGAAGGCGTCGATTACCTTGTAGACGACGACGGACTCTTCTACAGAACCGAAGAGATGCGTGCGAATGCGATCGACGCAAACTACAAGGCAGACAATCTTTGCCCGTATGCGTACTTCCCGCAGTACGAAGGCATGAACCTTGACGGCAAGAACGCTTGGCGTCCGGACAATCAGCCTTCCGAATTCTTCGAGGATCTGTTGCCGGAAGTCAAGGAGTGCTTAGAGGCTTACGGTGCCAAGACATATGTTGAAATGCTTAATCCCAGCAAGCCCAATGAGCCTTGGTTCCCGATGTGGTCTTTCTCAAACGACCTGACCACCGATACTCCCGGTGGAATGGCATGGGCCAAGATGACCGAAACCAAGCACGAGTGGTTGCCGCGTGTCGTCATGGCAGATGACTTTGAGGCAGAATGGGAAGAGTATCTTGAAGTTTACTACCGTGCCGACATCGACGCGTTCCTTGCTGAGATGCAAGCTGAGGTAGACAGAAGAATTGCTGTTGCCGAGGGTAATTAGACTCAGATATTCTGTTGACATCTGATAATTTGGTGCCATTACAGAAACGTATTCGATCGAGAGGGTGGCCGGGTTTTCGGACAACGGCCACCCTCTCATCATGAGAGGAAGTTAAGCGGCAGTGACAGATAAAGATAAAGAAAAAGATAATCGAACACCGGAAGAAAAGAAAACCGCAGAAGAGCTTGCGGTGGAGATGAAAGTCGCGTCCATCAAACGACGCCAACTCGCGTATTCTTCGGATTCGTCATCGGGCAACCCCGAAAAGACAAAAGAAGAATTGGCCGCTCGACTATCATGGAAAGAGAAACGCAAGCTCAAGGCGGAGCGACTTGCCGAGCCGAAAGTCGAATTGAATCGAAGGACGCTTCGTCGACAAAAAGAACTCCTATTGATAACCATTCCGTTCGTACTTTACGGGTTTATTTTCTATTACCTCCCGCTGGGCGGTTGGATCATGGCCTTTCAGGATTACGAGCCAAAAGACGGTCTTTTGGGTTCCGAATTTGTGGGGCTGGACGTCTTTCGGTACATTTTTGGCGAAGAGTCATTTTTATATGCTTTCAGAAACACATTGGCGATGGGTGTCATCAACCTTGTCTTGAGTTTTGTTTTCGCAATCGGTTTTGCATTGCTCCTTAATGAAGTTCGACTCAGGGGCCCTAAAAAATTCGCTCAGACCGTATCGTATCTCCCCCACTTTTTGTCTTGGATCATTGTTGTCGGCATCGTCCGAGACATGCTCTCGATGGATCACGGGATCGTTAATGATTTGCTTGTGCGATTCGACATCCTTGATAAACCGATGAACTTTTTTTCCAAGCCGGATTTGTTTTGGTGGATCGTCGGCTTCTCCAATGTTTGGAAAGAAACCGGATGGAACAGTATTATCTATCTGGCGGCGATCACCGCCATCAACCCGGAAATGTATGAGGCCGCCGCCCTCGACGGTGCAGGTCGATTCGGAAAGATGTGGCACGTTACGCTACCCGGGATCAAGCCAACAATATTTATTCTTCTGATGATCAATATCGGAAATGTTTTGAATGTCGGGTTCGAGATTCAGTACCTCCTCACCAACGCGATGATAAAGAAAGTTTCCGAAACGATCGATATCTGGGTCCTGTATTGGGGCATCGGTCAGGGAGACTTTTCTGTGGGTACCGCAGCCGGAATATTTAAGAGCGTCGTCAGTATTATTTTGATCTATCTTGCAAATTCGGCGGCGAAGGCAACCGGTGAAGAGCGATTATTCTAGGAAAGGAGGGAAATGATATGAAGAAACCGGAACTCGAAGTTAAGAATGACATGCAGAACGAAGAGCTCGAAGTTGACACAAGGGTATTTGTTAGGAGAAAAAAGGGACTGAAAAGACTGAATCCGTCTGATGTGATTTTCGTTGTCATAAATACGCTGATTTTATCCTTTGCTGTCGCCGTAACATTATATCCGATCCTGAACACTCTTGCCGTTTCCTTCAATGACGGTCTGGACGCTTTACGTGGCGGAATTTATCTTTTGCCGCGCAAATTATCGTTCAAGAATTACGAAACGGTGTTCAATATGAACAACCTACTTACCGGCGCGCGAAACTCGGTGCTCAGAACGGTGATCGCATCCGTTTTGCACTTGTCCGTTACCGCCTTGCTGGCTTATGTTCTGAGTGTAAAGGAATTTGTTTTCAGAAAACACGTTTCTCTGTTTTATGTGTTAACGATGTACGTTAATGCCGGTCTGATACCGATTTTCCTTCTTTTTCGTGAATTAGGACTCACCAACACCTTTGCGGTCTATATCATCCCGGGCATGGTTGCTGCGTTCAACCTTTTGGTTTTGCGCACCTATATGAGTTCTCTGCCGGATAGTTTACGGGAATCGGCGCAGATCGACGGCGCAAATCATCTGACCATTTTCTGGAAAATATATGCGCCGATATGTAAGCCCGTTTTTGCCACGATCGCCCTGTTTATTGCCGTTTTTCATTGGTCTTCGTGGTTTGACAACATGATCTACAACCCGAGAAACAGGGAACTTACCACGCTCCAATATGAGTTGATGAAACTCTTGTCATCGGTGACCAGCCAGACATCATCCGGAAGCGCTTACGGGAAAAGCACACAGTCGGTTGCGATCACGCCTACATCCATACGGGCGGCGGCAACGATCGTTACCTCTATGCCGATCGTCGTGCTCTATCCGTTCCTTCAGAGATACTTCATTACCGGGCTGACCATCGGGGGCGTAAAGGAATAAAACTCAACCTTTTCGGAGAGCACCTCCTTTCTTAGCACAGGACTGCCGCTTGGTCCGTTTTACGGACGAGGCGGCAGTTCCGTTTGTGTTCCGTTCGAAATACTTCGCCTCAGGCGGCTAGGATGTTTCCGTCGACGGATGTTTTCCGGTCATCCGATCCGTTATGCTTTGAATATGCATCTCTGCGGTATCGATAGTCGGTACGCTTAAGTCACCCGGTCTGATCATCAGCGGGATCTCGGTACAACCGAGAATCACCGCGTCGACAGAGTGTTTCGTGATATGGCGTTCCGTCAGTTCAATGAAGGCAGCCTTGTCTTCCGGGATGATCAATCCGTTCTCGAGGTTGGGGAAAAAGAGGGCGAATGAGCGATCCGAATCCTCTTGTGAAAGAGGCCGCGTACCGATGCCCCGTTCGGACAAAGCGTTTTCATAAAGCCTGCTGTTCAATGTCAATTCGGTACCGAGTGTCAGAACGTTCCGGTATCCGGCCTGCTCGATCTGATCACAGGTTACTTCAACGATACTGATCAGCGGTAACGGCGATCGTTTTCGTATCTGCTCGAAAAAAATGTGCACCGTATTGCATGCGATGGCCGCATGCGTCGCCCCCGCTCTCTCCAGGTCACAAATCGCGTTGACCATCAGGTCGATGACTCCGTTATCGTCGGAGCGCTCAAAGCACCCCATCATCTCATTCATATCGATGCTTTCAATAATAAAGCGCGGATACGTGCCCGTCGATTCGAGATAAGATCGAACAATACCCTCATAATAGTTGACGGTCGAAGCCGGACCCAGGCCACCGACAATTCCGAATTTCATGGAGTGCCTCCTTTTCTGTGATCGCCTGCACGCGGGTGCATCCGGATTCATAATCCTGTTGCGTATGGTTATACAAAATCATGACCTTATAGAGATATTATATTGCACATCGCCGAGCTGTCCACTGTTTGATACGACCGAGCTGTCCGCCGTTTGATACAACCGAGTCATATCTGTTCGACAAAAAGAAAAAAACATATTGACACAATCTCGATCCGGCAGTAATATAACGCTTGTAATATAACATTCGTTATCTTTCAGGAGGACCCGTGCCAAAAGAGATTCAATTTAAACGTGAAGATATTCTGGACGCCGCATTCGACATTTTTCGGCGGGAAGGCTTAAACGCGCTTTCCGTTCGTAGAATTGCCGCCTTGGTCGGCTCTTCGACCGCTCCGGTGTACTCGTGCTTTTCGGGCATCGACGAGATCCGGGAAGCGTTGATGCAGGAGGCTTTCGAGCGGTTGATCCGATATACCGAGAAGACCTATACTGAAGACATTTTCCTTAACATTGGTCTCGGAATGTTGGAATTTGCAAAGGACTACCCCGTCGTGTACCGTACGATTTTTCTGGAGGACGCGCGCGGCCGGGATATGTTTCGCCGCTTTTCCGAGACGAGCAAGATCCAGATGCGCAAGGAACCAAACCTTCTGATATTCAGCGATGAAGAGATCGAATCGATCCTCGACAAGCTGACCATATATACTCACGGGCTCGCCGCGATGATTTGTGCGGGCATCGTTGAGGATCCGTCGACGGAGAGCCTGATCGACAGGCTCCGAGCAACCGGCAGTGACATCATCGGCGCGACCGCGTTTATGACCGGCAAGTATGACGAATACCCGGAGCTTTTCGAGATGATGAAAGGAGAATCACATGAAAAGAATCACCATCCTGAACGGGATACCTGACGACTCATATACTGAATTCGAGGCGGCACTGGACGGCGTTGCCGCCACCGAAAGTCCCAAAAGACATATAGATGTCATCCGGCTTCGTGATCTGGATATCCGATATTGTACCGGCTGTTGGGATTGCTGGGTCAAAACGCCGGGGCTTTGCGCCCACCGGGATGATATGCAGACCGTGTACACATCCATCATGCACTCGGATTTGTTCGTCTTGCTCTCTCCTATTTCCATGGGCTTTGTCAGCTCGTTGACCAAGAAGACCTGCGACCGGATGATCCCGTTGGTCCACCCGTACATCGTCGTGTACAAAGACGAGTTTCATCATAAGAATCGCTATGAAAAACGGCCGGAGATGGGCCTGATTCTGCTCGATCCGGATAAGAACGACGTTGACTTTAATAACACCCGTAATATCTTTTCGCGTCTGTCGATCAATCTGCAGACGGACCTCACCCTGGCTTTGCACCTGACCGGTTCCGAAAAGGAGGTTTACAATGAAATTTCTACTTTGTAACGGATCGCCGCGCGGTAAAAACGGTAATTCCGGGATCCTCGTTGATGCGCTGGCAAAAGGTCTTTCCGAACACGCGGATGTCCGCATTGAAAAAGCACTGCTCAACCGCATCGGCGAGCATGAGCAAACCGCCGGAGCTCTCGCCGCCGCCGACTGTGCCATCATCGTCTTCCCTCTATATACCGATGCGATGCCGGGTATGACGATGGCGTTTTTCGAAAAGCTTGCGCCATACATCGGGTCGCTTAACGACCTTCACCTGGGCTTTGTTGTCCAATCCGGTTTTCCGGAAAAGATTCAGTCGCGTGCGGTCGAAAAGTATCTTGAACGGTTGACCGGGATCCTCGGAGCGCAATATTCAGGCACCGCCATCTTCGGCGGGGGCATGTCGATGGGCAAAAACCGTCTCAAGTTGGCTCGTGATCTCGGGAAAACGTTTCTCCCGAGCGGAACCTTTGATCCGGCACTGCTGGCCGAAACGAGCCGAATGGAAAAACTGAGTCCGCGCGGAATCAAAGTCATGCGGCTAATAACCAATATGCCTCTGATCCAAATTCCGTGGATCCGTCAGCTCCGGGTCAACGGTTCCTTTAAAAGGAGAAACGACCGGCCGTACGCGTAGTCGGGGTACAGATATACCACGCGGCTCTCTTATCAACGTCGATCACTCGGACGTGCGAGAAGCATTCTTTCATCTCGGATACACAGTTTCGCATCTCGTCCTCGGCTACCTTGATAAATTGAAAGTAGTCGCCCCGCTCCAACCACTCGATCAGTGATGTCATGAAGGATCGATTCGCATTGTAATCGTGAATAACGACTATTCTCTGGGTGACCCGGTTCATCTCGGCATACATCCGTTTACGCTCGTCAGCGCGCAATCCGTGCGCGACATAAGATGCGATCGACCAATCAAACGACTTGTCCTCAAAAGGCAGTTTCTCGAGAACATCGGCGCAAACAAACTCGATGCCCGTATTCTGCGGATTTTTCCGGGCAATCCTCAGCATTTTCTGAGCCGGATCGATTCCGGTCGCAGAAAAGCCGTTTTCACGCAACACCGAACACAGCGCGCCCGTGCCGCAACCGATGTCAAGCACCGTGTCGAACGTACTCAGATCAAGGTCCTTTTCGATCCTTGCGATGGCGCGGCGAAATGTTTTTTTCTGACCTTTATAGAAAAGGGCATAAACCGGCGCGATTGTGTTAAACAAGAAGTTACTGTGCTTTTTGCCCATGCTCTCCCCTTAATGCGCCTTGATGCGCCTTGCGCGACCATTACTTTTCAAAAATCAGGACCATGTCCTCTTCACTCTTCCATCATACCAAAGGATATACCGGACGGTGACACCATTCCCGAAACAAACGAAAACAGCGCCCGGACATGATATAATAATTGCTCAGTCGATGCGCCGGCGCGTTTACCCGAAATATTTTTGAATGAATTTCTTATGATTTGCATCGATCCGAATGATCCTTTCTATTTTTTACTTGATGTATATTTAATTAATGGTCCACATAAAAACAAGCGAGGAAACGTATGATCAACTCCACCGAATCCCTGGAAAAGTCTTATCTGAAAGATATCTTGAATAAGCTTCAAACCGCTCATGAGACTTTGGAGCGGCAAATCGACAAGTACGACGACGAGATCCAGGAAGGAAAGGACTATATCTGGGGAAGCAAGGCCGACTTGGACGGTGCCGAAAAGGCATTCAACCGGATGGTCATTCACCAGAACGTCGCTTCCGGAGAACAAAGGCTTGCCGAACTGCGGCGTGTCGATCGCCTGATCGAGTCACCGTACTTCGGAAGAGTTGACTTCATCCCGGACGACAACAACGAAGGAAAAGCACACTATATCGGCCTTCACAGTTTTTCCGAGACCGCCGGCGACGATATCCTAATTTACGACTGGCGCGCGCCGATCTCGTCGCTTTTCTATGATTTCGAAAAGGGTCCTGCGGTCTATATCGCACCGGCAGGCGTCATCACCGGAAATATTACGCGCAAGCGCCAATACAAGATACGCCGAGGCGTGATGGAGTATATGCTCGAGAGCGACATCAACATCGACGACGACGTTCTGCAAAAGGAGCTCAGCCAAACGACCAACGAGAAAATGAAGAACATCGTGGTGACGATCCAGCGCGAGCAGAACGCGATCATCCGGAATTCGACCGCCGATACGCTGATCGTTCAGGGCGTCGCCGGATCCGGCAAAACTTCTATTGCGCTCCACCGTGTCGCTTTTCTTCTTTATCGAAATTCCGAAACGCTTCGCTCCGACAATATGATGATCATCTCCCCCAACAAGGTTTTTGCGGATTATATCTCCAATGTCTTGCCCGAGCTCGGCGAAGACAACATCCAAGAAATCGACATGACGGAAATCGCCCAGGATCTGTTGGACGACCACATTGCTTTTCGATCGTTCAGCGAGCAGGTTGATTTCTTACTGCATGACGCAAACGAAAAGGACCTCGCGCGCATACGCTACAAGGCCACGTCCGCTTTTGCCGAAGAGCTTCACGCATATCTTCACGATATGATCCGGGACGGGTTTCTCGCCGTCGACCTGGACATTGATCACGTCCATATCCCGGCAGATGACATCCTGGAAATATTTCATAAACTGCGCCATCTTCGCCTCAAGGAACGGCTCGAGATGACCGCAAATCATCTGGTCACCCGGTATAATACGTTGAATGACCGAAAGCTGGAGCCGTCCGTCGCGCGGAAAATCAAAAACGAAACGCTTAAGATGTTCCCGTTTAGTGATGCTTTCGCTTTATATTCCAACTTCTACAATCATTCCGAGAGGAAGAAGCTTTTCAAGCACAAAAAAGGGCAACCGCTCCATTACGAGGACGTTTTTCCGCTGATCTACACGAAACTGCATTTCGAAAAAAGCACGGCGTACAGTCGCATCGAACATCTGCTCGTGGATGAGATGCAGGACTATACCCCCATTCAATACGCGGTTATCCGGAAGCTGTTTTCGTGCAAAAAAACGATCCTCGGCGACAGCAACCAATCAGTCAACCCGTACACCTCAACATCTCAGGAATTGATCCGGTCGTTCTTCCCCGGATCCGAGTCGGTCAAGCTCTTGCGAAGCTATCGTTCCACCATGGAAATCACCGAACTGACGCAAAGGATTTCCCGAAACGAGGAGTTGATCCCCGTCGAAAGACACGGAACCAAGCCGGGAATTCATGTTTTAGAGTCGGAAAAAGAGGAACAGCGTCTTATCCGAAAGCTCATCCTGGAGTACCAGACATCCGAGTACCAGTCGCTGGGCATCATTTGCAAAACCACAAGGCAGGCCGAAAAGCTCTACTTCGAACTGCGCGAAAAGATCGATGATCTCCTCTATCTGGATTTTGACAGCCGGGAATATCGCGACGGGATCATCATCACGTCCGCTCACATGGCCAAAGGTCTCGAGTTTGACCAAGTCATCGTTCCGCACGTCAGCAGAAACACCTATCACACCGAGCTCGACAGAAGTCTTCTCTACATTGCCTGCACTCGTGCGATGCACCGGCTCGATTTGACTTGTCACAGCGAGGTCACGGAGTTTCTGAGCGGTGAATTGTAAAATGAAGTGACGCAAAAGAAATAAGGATGTCCCACGAGGACGATCTCACATACAATGTTAAGTGACAAACCCAA
>JAFGGR010000198.1 GCA_016930475.1 Clostridiales bacterium
CATACCACCAAGGAGTTTTCCGGGTTATGCACCGTTTTCACAGACCATAATAAGAAGGGGAATATCTATCTTTAATATTTCCATAGTCACCGCCTTGTTAAACATTGTTACACCGCTTTTCATTTTTCTTCGTATACCACAAACTGTGGATAACTCAATTTTTCATTTTTATTTATTTTATATTACATTCGTGTTACATGTTAGAAAAAACTTTAGGCACACCTTTCTTTGAACAGAACTATATTTAATTGAAAATTTACTCGTTCAAAACTTCGAAAAGGAGGAAACGCATAGAAATTCTTAATTTTTTCTGTATAATGGTAGTGTTATCATTTTTCGAGCAGCGGAGGTAGCCGGTATGAAATTTATGTGTTCCAGAGATCGACTGAATGAAGCGATTTCTATCGTTCAGAAGGCGGTTTCGAACCGGTCTACCCTGCCGATTCTCGACGGAATATTGATTGAGGCGTCCGAGAAGGACGGCGTAAAGCTTACCGGTTATGATTTGGAAACCGGTATCGAGGCGAAACTGGATTCCGACATTCGGGAAGACGGAGCGATCGTTATCAATTCCAAGTTATTTGGAGAAATCATCAGAAAGCTTCCCGAAGAGCACGTTTCGATCGAGACGGACGATAAGATGATGATCACCATTGACAGCGGAGCTTCTGTCTTTTCGATCAAAGGGCTTTCCGCGGAAGGATATCCCAAGATCCCGGAGGTTACAGACGCGCAGAAAGTAATATTGATGCAGGGAATCCTCAAGGACATGATCCGTCAGACAATTTTTGCCGTTTCTACGGACGAGAGCCGCCCGACTTTGAATGGTTGCCATTTTGTCTGTGACGGATATTCCGTGGAAATGGTCGCGATCGACGGATTCCGTTTGGCACTTCGTAAACAATTGGTCGGAAGTGATCTTCCGATCATGAAATTTATTGTTCCCGGTAAAGCATTGCACGAAGCCGGAAGAATTTTGGGCGGCAAGGATACGGAGCTAGTTATATACTCCTCTCAGAATCATATTCTGTTTGATACGGGCATGGTTCGGATCGTGTCCCGACTGATCCAAGGCGAATATATGAACTACCGGGCAATACTGCCGAAGTCGGGAGAAACCACCATGTTGGTTTCCACGCCCGCCATGCTTAGTGCCATCGAGCGCGCATCCCTGATCATCCTCTCGGAGGATCGTAGAAGTCCGGTCCAATTAACGATGCCGAATGACGAGGTCCTGGTGATCAGCGCCAGCACGGAACTGGGTACATTGCGGGAAGAGATCCCTGTTTCCATTCAGGGCGAAAAGATCGATATCGACTTTAATCCCAGATATTTTATCGAAGCGCTGCGGGCCATCGAGGATGAGGAAATCACCATTCAGTTCAGCGGAAGTAACGGACCCTGTGTCTTGAAACCGACTGAGGGAGAGGATTTCGCTTATCTCGTTTTGCCCCTGCGGCGATAACAGAGCAGCCGGCAGAGAGGCATGCATATTCGTTCCGTCCAACTCACTGATTTTCGCAATTTCGAAGGACTTGATCTTGAGGTCAAGCCTTCCGTTAACGTGTTTTACGGCCCAAACGCACAGGGAAAGACGAATATTTTGGAGGCAATCTATCTGTGCGCATGTGCGCGGTCACACCGGACCTCCAAGGATAAGGAACTGATCCGGCACGGACAAACGCATTACTCAGTTCGTCTCCTATTATTCTCAGATGTCGATAACGCCTGCGATGAAAGCGTCACGCTCCGATATTATGCAGAAGGGGACGCCTTACAACCCTCTCAGAAAGCAAAACGAGTCGCGGAGTATAACGATGTCCCCGTCGACAAAATCAGCCAATATATCGGGATATTTAACGCTGTTATATTCGCGCCGGAGGACCTGATGCTCATCAAAGAGGGCCCTTCCGTCCGAAGAAGGTACATGGATCTCTTGATCTCACAGGTCAGGCCGAGGTATTTCTTTGCTCTTCAGCGGTATTCCAAACTGTTACAACAGCGAAACCGTACGCTCAAGATCATTCGATCCGCCAAAGGCGCCCACGGGTTGAGCCCGGAAGAGGAAGCGGAACTGGAAATATGGGATTTTTCGATGGCGGAGATCGCAGCGGAGATCGTGGAAGAAAGACTCGTGTTTTCCGAGCGGATCGCAAAATCCGCGTCGGAACACCATAAGCGGATATCTTCGGAAAGCGAGAACCTTTTCGTGCGGTACAGGCCGGTCGGCGGCCTCAAGGAGCTATTGGAAGATAATGGGGAGGCGTCCATTCGTTCGATCATCGAAAATCACCTTCTGGCGCGATGGAAGGCCTTTCATCAAGAAGATTTTGACAAGGGATCGACGACAGTCGGACCGCATCGCGATGATTTGGAATTATCCCTAGACGGAGAAGGCCTTCGACCCTTTGCCTCTCAGGGACAGCAACGGTCAGCGGCATTGTCGCTCAAGATGGCGGAACTGGATATCTTGCGTGAGGAGACCAGGGAGTCGCCGGTACTGCTACTGGACGATGTTTTCAGCGAGTTGGATGTTAAGCGACGTTCAGCGCTCCTCTCCGGCCTTAAGGATGCGCAGGTCTTTATCACCTGTACGGATCGAGCCTTTGTTTCCAAGGAATTAGCGCCACTTTGCCCGGAACTATTCAATGATGAAAAGGCCTTCGCGTTCTATCGCGTACAGAGTGGAAATGTGATTCCGGAGTAAGTGGATCCAGATTGTTGTGGTATAATATCATTGGTTGCGCGACAGGGTCGGCGATCGGAACAGCCCGGAGGGAGAGACACGGACATGTACATCCATATCGGAGGAGATTATGTGGTCTCCGACAGGCTTGTTCTCTGCATCGTCGATTTAGACCAAGTGCATCCTCACCAGACAGACATGAAGCGTTTTATGATTGCGCAGGAAGAATCCGGGCGCATGGAATATATCGGAAAGGACATTCCGCAGTCGCTGATTGTAACGATGGATCGAACATACGTATCGCCGTTGTCCGCTCAAACGCTCTTACAGCGAACGGTACGCAATACGTTGGGAACGCGTGAAAAACACAAAGACGGTCATGTAACAATGTTACAAACGCCGATAGATCAACAGAATCTGCTAAAAGGGCACAAGCGCCGCAAGGTTGACCCGCATCGGTAAAAGAGCGAGAAAAAATCCTTGGAAAGCACGATCGTGAAAGGACCGAAAGATGACAAGTAATCATGAAGAAGAGAAAAACCGTCCGGTCGACCCATATTATCAGCCGATCGATAAAAGCACCGAGGAATCGGATGACCTGGATAATCTCGCGTTGAATCCGAGAGCATTGACTGACGATTACGCGGAAGAGTCCCTGGATGAGATCGCCGGTGTAGAGGCCGGACAGGATCGCTTCGATACACACAACACCTCTAATTACGACGAGACCGATATTCAAGTCCTCGAAGGACTTGAGGCGGTCCGAAAGCGCCCCGGAATGTACATCGGAGACACCACGCTTCGGGGCCTTCATCATCTGGTCTACGAGATCGTGGCAAATTCTGTCGATGAGGCACTTGCGGGACGTTGCGATACGGTCAGTATTACGCTGAACAAGGACGGATCGGTAACGGTTTCGGATAACGGTTCGGGAATTCCGGTCGGAATTCACCCGCAGAGAGGAATTCCGAGCGTGGAGGTCGTCCACACGGTCCTGCATGCGGGCGGAAAGTTCGGGGGTGGCGCTTACAGCGTTTCCGGAGGGCTCCATGGAGTCGGAGCGTCGGTCGTTAACGCCCTCTCTTCTTCCATGACCGTTCAGGTATGCCGTGACGGAAAGGTACATGAGATCTCCTTTGAGCGCGGGATCACCAGTAAACCAATGGTGATCGTCGGTCAATGTGAGTCCTGTGTGACCGGCACAAAGACGATATTTACACCGGACGAGCAAATCTTTCCGGATCGCAACTTCGATTTTGCCACAATGATCACTCGCTATCGGGAAATGGCCTTTCTGAACAAGGAAATAACCATTATCCTGACCGATGATCGCGATGATGAACCGGTCGTTAAGACGCTCCATTATGACGGTGGAATTATATCCTTCGTCGAATATCTGAACCGGCACAGAGAGACGATGCACAAACCCCCGATATATATCGCACAAAGAGCCGGAGATTGCTTTGTTGAGGTTGCGATCCAGTACAACGACTCCTTTGCCGAGAACGTATATTCGTACGCCAACAACATTGCAACCGTTGAGGGCGGAACGCATCTTACCGGATTCAAATCCGCGCTTACGAAGGTGATCAACGATTATGCGCGAAAATA
>JAFGGR010000199.1 GCA_016930475.1 Clostridiales bacterium
CGATTACTGGGCGAATTTTATCCGGTCGGGCGATCCGAACGGCAAAGACGACGGGAGCGATCTGCCGGTCTGGTCGCCGTTTACCGCGCAGAACCGTGCGGAGATGGTTTTTCAAGACGAAGGACCGGTCCCTGCATCCGAAAACGACGATTTTATTCGGTTTCTGACCGAACACGTATACAGAGAAATTACCGGGGAGGAATTCTGATATGCCTGATCACCAGGTTTTTAACCCCTATCTGCCGAGCTGGGAATACGTTCCCGACGGCGAGCCATATGTCTTCGGAAACCGAGTTTATGTATTCGGTTCTCATGATCGCTTCAACGGTCATGTATTCTGCCTCGGCGATTATGTCTGCTGGTCGGCGCCGGTCGATGATCTGAGCGATTGGCGTTACGAGGGAGTTATTTTCAAGAAGACCGACGACCCTCTGAACCGCGAGGGCAAGATGTGCCTATACGCGCCCGATGTCACCGTGGGTCCGGACGGCCGCTACTACCTCTACTACGTTTTCGACAAGGTCGGTATCGTGTCGGTCGCGGTCTGCGACAAACCGGCGGGTAAATATGAATTTTACGGTTACGTCCGCTATCCGGACGGGACGCTCCTGGGCGAGGGCCCCAGCGACGAGCCGTCCTTTGACCCGGCGGTTTGGACCGAAGGAGATGATACCTATCTGTATTCGGGCTTTTGCGGCCACGGAGACAAATCGAGGACCGGGTGTATGGTGACCGTTCTCGAAAAAGACATGCTGACCGTTCGCGAACGTCCCTCAGCCGTCCTTCCGGGCGCTCAGTACAGCGAGAGGACCGGATACGAAGTGCACGCCTATTTCGAGGCGCCTTCCATTCGAAAGATCGGCGCCCGGTATTATCTCATCTACTCCTCTCAACTGATGCACGAGCTCTGTTACGCCGTAAGCGACCGCCCGACCGGGGGCTTTGAATACAAGGGCGTGCTGGTGAGCAACTGTGATCTGGGGATCGATACCTACAAGCCGGCGGACATGCCGTCCGCGTACGGCGCGAACAATCACGGCGGGATCGTCGATATCGGCAGAAAATGGTTTGTTTTTTACCACCGCCATACCAACGGGACCTGGTACAGCCGTCAGGGTTGCGCCGAACCGCTGACAATGCTTCCCGACGGGCGCTTCGGGCAGGCGGAGATGACATCCTGCGGCTTGAACCGGGTTCCTCTGCGCGGCGTCGGCGAATACCCGGCGTATATCGCCTGCAACTTGTTTACCGACACTCCGTCGATTTACGTCGGCGGCTGTGATTTTCCCAAGGTCATGCAGGACGGACGCGACGGAGACGAGGAGATCGGTTATATCGCCAATATCAAGGACAGTGCGACGATGGGATTTAAGTATTTCGATTGCGAAGGGGTCAACGAGATCCACGTAACGACGCGCGGCTACGCGGGCGGATCGTTCGAGGTCCGGACCGAGATCGGCGGGTCGGTGTTGGCGACGCTGGCGATCGACTCCACCAATGTCTGGGAGACGACCGCGGCGCCGATTCAACTGCCCGACGGCGTGAACGCTCTGTATCTGACCTATCGCGGCGACGGAAACATCGCGCTGAAGTCGTTTGAGCTCTGCGTCGAATGATGCTTTTGGTGTATGCGAGAATCTGTACTTAGGCGATGCTTTTCGGTCGTCCGGGAACTTATACGAAGTTCATGCTTTTCGAGCATGACGAGAATCTATAACGAAGGCGATGCTTTTCGGGCACGCGGGAAAACAAGAACAACCTACGATGATCGAAAAATGACCGGGAGGAACAAAAGATGGACAAAATCACGATCGGACGGATGGAAAACGCACCGAAGATCGACAAGAACATTTACGGGCATTTCTCCGAGCACCTCGGGCACTGCATATACGGCGGCATCTTTGTCGGCGAAGAAAGTGCGATCCCGAATACAAACGGTATCCGCAAGGATGTCGTCGAGGCGATGAAGAAGCTGAACCTTCCCGTGCTTCGCTGGCCGGGCGGGTGTTTCGCCGACGAGTATCATTGGCGGGACGGGATCGGCCCGGACAGAAAGCGGATGGTCAACACCAACTGGGGCGGAGTCGTCGAGGACAATTCCTTCGGCACGCACGAGTTTATGGAGCTGTGCCGCCAGGTCGGCTGTGCGCCTTATGTCAATATCAATGTAGGAAGCGGCACGGTACGCGAGATGGCCGAGTGGGTCGAGTACATGAACAGCGACGGAGATTCCACGACCGTCCGGGAGCGTTGGGCAAACGGACACAAAGAACCGTTCAACGTCCGTTACTGGGGGATCGGCAACGAGAACTGGGGCGGCGGCGGAAATATGCGCCCCGAGTATTATTCGGACGTTTATCGGCAGTTCCAGACCTTTTGCCGGACCTACGGCGATAACGTACCTTACCGGATCGCCTGCGGCTCCGACGGCGAAGACCTCGAATGGACGGAGGTCCTCATGCGCACCGCAGCAAAATTTATGGACGGGCTGTCCCTTCACTATTACACTGTTCCCAAAGACTGGGAGGATAAGGGAAGTGCGACGGAATTTTCCGACGATCTCTATCTGGAGACCCTGAGAAAAGGACGGCGTATCGGTGAGCTGATCGAAAAGCACGGCGCGATCATGGATCGCTTCGATCCCGAGCGTCGTGTCGGGATGATCGTCGACGAGTGGGGCTGTTGGCACAATGTCGAGCTCGGTACCAACCCCGGATTTCTTTTCCAGCAAAACACGATGCGCGACGCGATGGTCGCGGCGCTGTCGCTCAACATTTTCAACCGGAACGCGGATCGCGTGCGCATGGCAAACATCGCACAAACGGTCAACGTCTTGCAGGCGATCCTCCTGACCGACGAAGCCCGGATGCTTCTGACTCCGACATATCACGTATTTGACCTGTATCAGGGACACATGGATGCTACGCTTCTGCAGTGCATGGTCGAATGCAAGTCCCTGGAGAACGGGATCGAAAAACTGAGCGTCTCGGCATCTCGAAAAGACGATGCCGTAACGGTCACGATTGCGAACTTTACCGATGAAACCACGGTTCGGATCGACGGAGTACACGCGAAAAACGTAAGCGGACGGATCCTTTCCGGGTCGCCGCAGGCGTATAATACATTTGAGGAGCCGAATACGGTCTGCACCGCGTCTTTCGGGGAGGTCAAGCTTTTCGGGGATCACGCGGAGGCGATCCTTCCCGCACACAGTATCGTCGCTTTGTCTTTTGCGATCTGAACAATATCGATTTTTC
>JAFGGR010000200.1 GCA_016930475.1 Clostridiales bacterium
CAACGCCTCCGGGCGGCGTCACGCGTACCGGTGAGATCTCTTCTCCGAACATTCCGGCATTGATCCTTCTGGGCACGGGGATCGCGGCTGCGGTCGTCCTGAGCGTTCTCAAGAAGAAAGGGACCTTCGGGTTGTGATGCTTTTCAATCATTGATCTACAATGTAGGATTATGGTAATAATCAGAAGTGCGCTTCCATGATAATATGGAGGTGCACTTTTTTTATGAATCGGAGGATCGAGGGATGGATGCAAAAAAGACCGGCGAGTTGATCGCCACGATCCGTCAGGAAAAGAATCTTTCGCGAGCGGAGCTATCGAGCCGGATCAAAATATCCGAGAAGGTCGTCGCCCGTTGGGAAGACGGCAAGGGCCTTCCGGATCCTTCCGTCTGGAAGGAGTTGACCGGAGAACTGGGCATCGGAGCAAACGAGCTGTTGCTCGGTGAAAAGTCCGGGGCACCGATGGAAGCCGATCAAGTCAGTGTTATGGTGATCGACGCGATTCTGCGTGAGCGGCGGAATAACCGGAAGCGCAGAAGAAAATATATGCTCGCCGCTCTGATCGTCGGATTCTTGCTCGGAGTCCTTCTGCACCGTTACACGGTAGCGCTTCTTCCCTCTTCGAATCCGGCGACGGCGATACTGCGATACTGCACGTTGCACGGTCTGTCCTATACGGAAGGCCAGGTCACGGTAACGGAAGGGATTTTCGATCCCGTTTGGGGACAGCAATATTTTGTCGAAGGACTCACCAGTGAGAAAACCGATCCGCCTTTCTTCTTCTACCTGGAAAAAGGAGCGTTCGGCTATACCATAAAATCCGCCGGAACGGGTCCGTAATTCCTTGACGCGTACGAACGATAATCCTCGGCTACGTGGTGGTTCGGATACTACTCCGCGTCAATGCGCGACTCAGGTCACTCCAGGTTAGTGGCGAACAGGGGATCACTCAACTGTCGCGGATCCGGATGACACGATCCGCTCCGTCTCACGGGCGATCGCCAGTTCCTCATTTGTCGGGATCAACAGGACGCTGGCCGTCGATCCGGGTGCGGACAGGTCCATCTGGACCCCCCGCAGGCCTTTGTTCTTGCCTTCGTCGATGCGGATCCCCATGTATTCAAGCTCTGCGACGCTGTCACGTCGAATATTCCAGTTGTTCTCCCCGATCCCGGCCGTAAATACAACCGCGTCGATACCGCCCATGGCGGCCGCGTAGGCGCCGATGTATTTGCGGCACTGGTAGCAGAACATATCCATCGCAAGCCGTGCGCGGTCATTACCGTGTTCTGCGGCATCCTCGAGGTCGCGAAAATCCGATGACACGCCGGAAACGCCGAGGACCCCGGATTTCTTATTCAAAACGCTGTTGATGCCCTTCATGTCGAGGCCTTCCTTTTCCATCAGGAAAGTGACGATCGCCGGGTCGATATCGCCGCAACGCGTGCCCATGCAAATGCCGGCAAGAGGGGTCAGACCCATGGAGGTGTCGATGCACTTGCCATGTTTTACGGCGGCGATCGACGATCCGTTGCCCAAGTGGCAGGTGACGATCTTCAGTTCCTCAAGAGGGCGGCCGAGCATCTCGGCGGCGCGCTCCGCGACATAGCGGTGAGAGGTGCCGTGGAAACCGTACCGACGGATCCGGTACTCGTCATATAGTTCGTATGGGAGTGCGTACATATACGCTCTCGGTATCATCGTCTGATGAAAAGCAGTATCGAAAACCGCGACCTGCGGGACTCCCGGCATCGCGGCCTCGCACGCTTCGATGCCCGTCAGGTTTGGTGGATTGTGAAGCGGAGCCAGCGGGATACAGACGCGAATCGCGGCCTTGACCGAGGGCGTGATCAGCGCTGAGCCGGAGAACTTCTCTCCTCCGTGAACGACCCGATGACCAACCGCGTCGATCTCCATCATGGAATGAATCACGCCGTACTTTGAGCTGGTCAGCATCGCAAGCACTTGCTCCATCGCTTCCTTGTGATCGGGCAGATCCAGGTCCAAGGTGACTTTATCCTCGCCGTTTCGCGCGTGGATAATGGAAGAATCGTCCAAGCCGATCCGCTCCGCGCTTCCCTTTGCGAGCACCTCGCCCGTTTTTGACTCAAAGAACTGATACTTCAGGGAAGAGCTTCCCGCGTTGATCACTAAAACCTTCATTTTCACATCTCCCGCTCACGCCTCGGCGTGTTTTTTGTCCGGCCGACCGGCCGTCATTTCCATTTTCGAAAAGCATCCTCAGTCCATCGCCTGTACGGCGGTAATCGCCGCGACGCCGACGATGTCGTCCGCGGAGCATCCGCGTGACAGGTCGTTGACCGGTTTTGCGATGCCCTGCGTGATCGGGCCGTAGGCCTCCGCCTTCGCCAGACGCTGGACGAGCTTATACGCGATATTGCCGGAGTTGAGGTCCGGGAAGATCAACACGTTTGCTTTGCCGGCGACCGGACTGCCTTTCGCCTTGCTCTCGCCGACATGCGGCACCAAGGCGGCATCGACCTGTAACTCACCGTCGATCAACAACTGCGGAGCCTTTTCGTGCGCGAGTCGCGTCGCCTGAATGACCTTCTCCGTCAACTCGGAGCTTGCCGAGCCGTACGTCGAATACGAAAGCATTGCGATGACCGGCTCCTTACCCGTCAGCTGACGGAAGGTCTTCGCCGAGGAGATCGCGATCTCTGAGAGCTGGTCCGCGTCGGGATTCTCCACGAGTCCGGAATCCGCGAAAAGGAACGTGCCGTCCGCGCCGTACTCACAATCGGGGACGACCATCATAAAGAGGCCGGAGACCAGTTTGGTGCCCGGTGCCGTCTTCAATATTTGCAGAGAAGGCCGCAGGGTATCCGATGTGCTGTGGATCGCGCCGGCGACCATGCCGTCTGCGACGCCCATCTTCACGAGCATCACGCCCAGGTACATCTCGTCGCGCATCAATTTCAGGCCCGCCGCACGCGCCTCCTCGCTGCTCGGAAATTTCGCTTGTCTCAATTGAGCAAAGTATTCCGCGTATTCGACATACTCCGAATAATTCTCCGGGTCAATAAAAACAGCCCCTGAAATATCGAAATCTCCAGCGCTGCTTATCAATTTTTCCTTGTTCCCCAGTAGAATGACCTTGACGATTTTGTCAGCCATCAATTTTGCTGCTGCCTCGATTGTTCTCGGGTCTTTCGCTTCGGGAAGCACAATGGTCTTATTCGCCGTCCGAGCCTTGGCAATGATCGATTCAATGAACGTCATAGGATCAACCTTCTTTCACATCATAATATACATATATTCTTTTATGATTCTTGTCCGCAGATAGTATATATAAAAAAGCGCGTTCCGACAATGGAAAAAACCGATAATTCTTCATTATTTGAGACTGTTTACAGCTTGTTTTCAGGCCGTCCGTCGACCCGCCCGCCCGTCGTCCTCCCGAGCCATCCGATTCGAAACGTTTTGCGCGGGATGCTACTTATCCGGTCATCGCCAACAAGACCGAAAGATTGTCCGCCGCCGTCGTCAAATTGCGCCGCTCGCCGGCTTTTCGAAAAATCATATAGCGCGCCGGA
>JAFGGR010000023.1 GCA_016930475.1 Clostridiales bacterium
GATTGCGGACACGTTAACGTATCCCGCGAAAAGCCGGATCGTTGCTCGCAGTGTGCCGGAGAGAATCTCGCGCAGGATGAGGACACGCTCGATACGTGGTTCTCCTCCGCACTGTGGCCCTTTTCGACACTCGGATGGCCGGCGCGTACCGGGGACCTCAAGTTTTTCTATCCGACGAACGTCTTGGTCACCGCGTATGACATCATATTCTTCTGGGTCGCGCGGATGATTTTTTCGGGCATCGAGAATATGGGGGAGGCTCCTTTTAAACATGTTTTGATCCACGGCCTCATCCGGGATGCCGAGGGGCGGAAGATGAGCAAATCCCTCGGGAATGGGATCGATCCTTTAGAGATCGTCGAAAAATACGGAGCCGACGCGCTTCGTTATGCCTTGGTCACCGGCAATGCGCCCGGCAACGACCAGCGCTTTCAGGAAGAAAAGATCGAGGCGGGCAGGAATTTCGCGAATAAGATATGGAACGCGATGCGCTTCGTGCTGATGAATTGCCCGATGGAGATAAGTTTTGACGATGTTGATCCGTCACGTTATACGCTCGAGGACAAATGGATCCTGTCAAGACTCAATAAGACCGTCTCCGAAGTGACGGGCAACTTGGAGAAATATGAATTCGGTATCGCGATTTCCAAGATCTACGCGTTCGTTTGGGAAGAATATTGTGACTGGTACATCGAAATCGCCAAAGCACGACTTTTCGATGTTGAGAATCCGTCCCGGAAAGAAGCGCTTTTCGTCCTGAATCACGTCCTCGGTGAGGCCATGAAGCTCTTGCATCCGTTCATGCCGTTCTTATCCGAGGAAGTATACGGGAATCTCGTTCTGAACAAAAAGCCGGATTCCATAATGATCGCCGACTGGCCGCAATATTCTCCGGAGTCCGATTTCTCCGAAGAGGAGAAATTCATGACCGTTCTGATGGATGCCGTTCGTTCGATCCGCAACGTTCGCACAAGCCTCGGAGTCGCCCCGTCCAGGAAGTCAGGTGCGATTCTCGTTACGGACAGCGAGGAAATTTCCCGCATGTTTATTACCGGCCAACCCTTCCTGGAGCGTCTCGCGGCGGTTTCTTCCGTCGAGGTTCGGAAGGATAAGACCGGCATTCCGTCGACCGCCGTCGCCGCCGTATTCTCTTCCGGGGAGTTTTATCTGCCACTGGAAGATTTGATTGATATTCAAAAAGAACTTGAACGATTGGGCAAAGAGAAGGATAATCTAAAGCAAGAGATTGATCGCGTGGATAAAAAGCTTTCTAATGACGAGTTCATGGGGAGGGCGCCGGCGCACATTGTTCAGGCGGAACGCGATAAACGAGAAAAGTTCATGCGTATGTATACGGGAATCGAAGAGAGGATCACCTTACTGGGCGGAGAACATGCCTGATTGTTTGAGGAGGAATCGTCATGGATAACAAAAAGGAGTCCACGGGAGTGGATATCAAAGAAGAAGTGGCATTGCCCGTGATTTCGGAGGATGAAAAGGACAACGCCGAAAGTTTGCCGAAGGGTACGGTCCACTGCTTCCCGGCCAACCCGAAGCAAATTCTCATCCGGAGAGTAGCGACAGTAGTGATCATATTACTGTGTGTTGCCGGAGCAATCTACTCGCTTACGTCCAACCCGGCAAATTACTATTTGCTCTTTTTGAGCGGACTGGCATTCATTGTCAGTGCCCTGGTGTTTATCCAGACCTTCCTGATCGCGGGTTTTCGAGTAGCCGTCGATTACGAACAGAATGAAGTGGTCCTGCGCTATATGTTCCGGAAACTGAAGATTCCTTTTGAGGAATTTGACAGCCGGGATGGGGAGCCCGACCGGGCACAGAAGGCGATCGGGAAATTGAACGCCGATAAGGGTGGGCAACGTATGTACCTGATTCTCGATAACGTTCATGACGATGCCTGTTATCAGACATCTTCCTATGATTTAGCTTCGGTATCAGACTTCCTGAAGCTTAAGGAAGAGGCAGATCAGATCGCCCGTGCGTATAAGGCAAGGGAGAAATTCGAGGCCGAACAGAAGGCTCAGGCGGAGCAGGACGCCGCAGATGAAGCGGATGAAGCCAAAGAGGCCGAAGAACGGGAGACGGAATCGACAAGCGACGAGAAAACGGAAGATTCGATCTCCGGGGACAACGAGTAAAGCAGAGGATATAACAGATGAGAAGGCCGGCCCCAAAGCCGGCTTTTTTCGATGTTCTTACGGATTGGCGGCTTATCCCGCCGGACCAGATCAATATGACGAGCGTACCCAAAGTGGAATGGCTGTTAGATCTCGGTTGGCGCAAGGAAAGAAAACTGAGGGATATTGCGCAGAATGCCAAAAACCATCAGCGCGACAACAAGAAAGATGAAGAAAACGAGCTCAAACTTGCCTATGGTTATTCTCTTGCCCCGAATATATCCGATCTGATAACGCGCATAGATACCGATCAGGAAGGGAAGCGCGATGAATATCAAAGGGTTATACCGGAAGGCCTGATAGAAATCGAGGTGGGCAAGAGAGATAAACATTCTTCCCGCTCCGCAGCTCGGGCAATACAAACCGGTTATAAGGTGAAAGGCACATGGCCAACCCGATCGGGTGATCCCCCATGAAGCGATATAAAGAAACGCGACGATCAATAAGGGCAAAGTATACAAAAATGCTTTGACCAGACGCTTTTTCATCGTGTCGTCCGTCCTGCTCATTCTTTGCGAAATCTCCCTTTCGGATTTGCTCTCCGCCGCGAATCGTTTGCGAATCATTTTAACATAAACATTGACGAATACCACTCTTGCCCGTAAAATAGTTTAGATATGTAATTCAATCGGACAGACAAAAGAGCGATATGAAGGAGTGAGTTTTATGCCATTGGTAACCACAAAAGACATGTTCAAGAAAGCATACGAGGGCGGGTACGCGATCGGTGCGTTCAACGTGAACAACATGGAAATTATTCAGGGGATCACGGAAGCCGGTAAAGAATTGAACTCTCCGCTGATTCTTCAAGTTTCATCCGGAGCCCGGAAGTACGCCAATCACACGTACCTGATCAAGTTGGTCGAAGCCGCTCTTTTAGAGACGGATCTTCCGATCGCGCTTCATCTGGATCACGGCGATACGTTCGAACTATGCAAGAGCTGCATCGACGGAGGCTTTTCCTCGGTCATGATCGATGGTTCGCACCACAGTTATGATGATAACATCAAACTGACACGTCAGGTCGTCGAGTACGCGCACGCCAACGGTGTCGTGGTTGAGGCGGAACTCGGCCGGTTGGCCGGAATCGAAGACGCAGTCGATGTTTCCGCGGAAGATGCTTCCTACACCGACCCGGCTCAGGTTCAGGATTTTGTCGAGCGCACGGGTTGCGACTCGTTAGCCATTGCGATCGGAACCTCTCACGGAGCTTATAAATTTAAGCCCGGTCAGAATCCTCAGCTCAGATTTGACATTCTGGAGCAGATCGAGACGCGTCTGCCCGGCTTCCCGATCGTTCTTCACGGGGCTTCTTCGGTCATTCCGGAGTATGTCAAGATGATCAACGATAACGGCGGAGCGATGCCCGACGCGATCGGTATCCCCGAAGCGATGCTTAGAAAGGCCGCTTCCATGGCCGTTTGCAAGATCAATATCGACTCGGACATCCGTCTTGCGATGACCGGCGTGATCCGGAAGTACTTCAATGAGAATCCGTCTCATTTTGACCCGCGTCAATATCTCGGACCGGCCCGCACAGCGGTCAAATCCATGGTTGCGCATAAGATCACTGAGGTATTGGGCAGTAACGGGAAGGCTTGATTTGACCGTTAGGAGGACGTATGGGCAAACGGGATGTCGATGATTTTCCGTTCGCGTATCTGGCAGACAACAAAACGCCGGTTCAGAAGAACCGCCCGGAGGGCGGAACTCGGGTCAGAAATGATCGGCCTCATCGTCGGTCGGGGTCGCGAGAGATCGAAAAACTGCTGATCGTTGCCATTGTTCTTACGATCATGTTTATTATTTTGCTCACTGCGGCGATCATGGTCGGAGCGAACAAGAAAAAGGAAAAGCAGGCGGAAACATCGGGAACAACAACCGGTCAAACCGTTGAAGGACAGACGACATCCGCGATCAGTCAGAGTGATCCGATCGACTCGACAACGCAGATCGCCGAGGTGACCGATCCGACGCAACTTGCGGTCGTTCAAATCGGATAGACAAGAATCAATGAGTGAAAAGCACCGGGATCAATCTTCCGGTGCTTTTTCGATTTCCGAGGATTCAATTTCCGAGGAGAGTAAGAAGTATTCGTCACACGCGTCTTGGAGCCGCTCGGCGTTTTCGGCATAGATCAGATAATTTTCTGCACTGCTGTTTTTTGAAAAGGAGTTCTCAAGATCGCGTTGCTCGATCTCAAGCGATTCGATCTCCGACTCGAGCGCACGTAGCCGCTCCTTTCGGAGTGCTTCTTCGCGGCGCTCCTTCATACGGTCCTTGCCCCGCGGTCGCCGTTGGGTCTCATCCGTATCTCCGGAGCCGATTTTCTCAGTCGACGGAGAAGGGCTTGTGACCTTGTCGGGTTTGGAAAAGGACGGGTCCGCCGCTTTTTTTCGATAGTCAGAATAATTGAGGAAGACCGACGCGGTCTTTGCGTAGAAGCCCAGGATCCGGGTCGCGCACTTCTCGATAAAGTATCGGTCGTGACTCACCGCGACGATCGCTCCGTTATAGTCCCGAAGCGCGTCCTCGAGGATCTCCCGGGAGTCGATGTCGAGGTGATTCGTCGGCTCGTCGAGGAAGAGGATGTCCGGCTTTTCGGTCAGGAGACAGCAGAGGAACAGGCGGGAGCGCTCGCCGCCGGATAAAACCGATATCTTCTTATAAACGTCGACGTTCCGAAAACCGAAGCGCGCCAGAAGGCTTCGGGTTTCTCTCTCGGAGAGGTCGGTTCGCGAGTAAAGCTCATCATAGGCGGTAAGGCTTTCGTTTTCGAAGGCGACGAACTGACCCATGAAGCCACACTCGGCGCTTCCGGATATCAAAATGTCTCCGGAAAAATCGGTGATCTTTCCGAGAAAAATGTTGAGCAGAGTCGTTTTTCCGCAACCGTTCGGTCCGACGAGGAAGAGCTTTTCGTTCGCCTTCAGATCGAAAGAAACGTCCGAAAAAACCTCCGGGGCATCATCGTAGGCCATCGCGACCGAGCGTGCCTTCAGGACGATCCGGTCGGGGTCGCCGGTCCGGACCTCCGGGATCAGCGAAAAACTCATTTTACCGCCCCCGCCGGAGAACCGACGCTTCTCTTCGGCCAGGCGATCGGAAAGCTTGTCGACGACCTTTTCGCGCGCGTGGTAGGAGGACATCTTCCGGTGCGAAAGCATCGTCTGTGTCACTTTTTGCTGGCGCTCGAGTTCTTTTTCGAGGCCGGCGACGGCGCGCTCGTGGTCCGCCTTCAGGCGCGCCTTTTGCTCGTGATAGGCGGAATAGTTTCCCGGATACTCGCGGATGACGCCGCTCTCCAGTTCGAAAACCGTCGATGCCGTCTGATCGATGAAGTACCGGTCATGGCTGATCAGGAACACCGCGCCGCCGTAACTTTTTATGAAGGCCGAGAGCCACTCCATCGCGGCGGTGTCGAGATGATTGGTCGGTTCGTCCAAAAGAAGGACGTCGGGTCTTTGGACGATCAGGCGCGCCAGATCGACGCGCATCCGCTCGCCTCCGGAAAGGGTCGAAAAGTCCCTTGATTCATCGATATCCGGAAGCCCGAGCCCGGCGAGCGCCTCTTTCATTCGATGCTCGTAATCGTATCCGCCCAATGCCTCAAAACGCGCGGTCAGGTGTGCATAGCGATCCAGAAGCTCCCTCGAATGCTTGCCGGAATGAAGCGACATGCTTTCGCCGATCTCGGCGATCTCGCGCTCCAGAGCCGTCAGTTCAGCACTTTTCAACGAGCTTTCCCCGGCGGCCTGCTCCTCCGGGTTCTGTGCCAGATAACCGATGACCGTATTTCGTGACAAAAGGACATTGCCGGAATCGGGCCGGATATGCCCCGCGATCATTCGCAGTAGCGTCGTTTTCCCGGTCCCGTTGTCCCCGATCAGGGCGATCCGGTCGCCGGAATGGATCGAAAAGGAAATGCCGTTCAAAAGCAAATGCCCGTGATAGGATTTCGATACGTTTTGAACGGATAGATATTGCATGGGTGACTGTCCCTCGTGGCTTGAAAAGTGATGAATCAATAGCGGATCGGTCCCCGGAAACGTGCCGTTTGCGACTCGCTTTTCGAGGATGAAAACAACGCTACAACTATAGCATGAGCGGGTGTGTGAATCAAATCCCGTTGGAGGCCGTGAAACGGCAATTGGATATATTCATCAGAAATCGTACATAAAAGCAAAATATGTTGACATTCATTTTTTTTTTGTAATATGCAATGAGAATATCAAGGATGCTTGTTTAATCAAGCAATTTGCATTACTAAAATCCCAGGAGGTTGCAAATGGACAAGGGAGTTTATTTGAATCAGAGGCATCGAATCATTCTTCGCTTGGTTGGAGGAGTATTGGCGGTTGCAGCCTGTTGCACGATTCTGGTCGTATCACCTAAAGAGGGGAGTGTGAGTGTTGCTGCAGTATCTACGGCGAGGAACACAGCGGTTGCTCATATGCGACTGATGGGGACCACAAGATGGATTCCATCTCAAACCTGGAATATTGAAACGGGCACGAAAAAAATGGATGGAACGTGGAAAATTGACGATTATCTCAAAGGCAAAATTTATAAAGGTATGCCATACAGCCAATACGGATGTAACGTGTGGAGCGAAATGAGATTCAAGTTTACAAGCTTGTATTTATACGTCTCTGTCAACGAAAGCAAGAACATATATAACTGCCAAGTAACGACAAGTTCGGCTCAGAAATTTGGTAACGATTGTGCGAAGGCAGTCTTTCAGTCGTGGAAACAAGCCGGATCCGGTGTTCCGATAGTAGACATAAACACGCAAACGATGGTCGACGCCATCATTTCCCCGCAATACGACATGAAGAAGGTGGGGAATTATACCACAGGCAGTGGTTATAGCACATATTCAATGACAAACTCATATACAAGAAAAGAAGATGTAAAAGCAGCATACAATCTTCTTCAGCCGGGCGATGCTCTGGTTCAAGATTATGATACAAAAGGCCATGCCATCCTGGTTCGTTATGTAAACTCGGCAACTAAAACAGTGTATACGATTGAACAAATCGGCTCCAGACAAGACGGTTCGAGACTAGATAATTACTATTCAACCTGGATCGTAACGACCTATTCCTATCAGACCCTAGTCGACAATCACTATGTACCTCTGACTGCAGATTTTTCCGGATGGTAATATCGTAACGGAATGACTTGAAAATATCAGGGATTGAACAAGAAAAAATGTTGATGCAAAATGAACCTGTTAGGAGTAGATGATGAAATGAGCAGATTCAGGATTTCGAAAACGATTTCTGATAGAGGATTATCGTTTTGTTGGAAGCGGGCTATCACCCTGTTGTTGGCATGCGCTTCACTCCTTGTATCTTGTGTTAAGGCTCCGCAGGAAACTTCGGAGAATAGCTTGGTTCCAGTTTCCTTTGCGTTTACAGTATCGTCGTCCGCCAATCCTCCGGACTATTTCTCCGCGGAAAAAGTGGACCTGTCGCTCGGCATCGACGGCGGCTACAGTTTACCGATTTCAATCACGGAGCATGAAGGGGAGCTGGCGGTTCTGCACCGGTTCATCCCCGAGGACGGCGAGTCGTATGCCAAGCACTACGTAGCCACATATGATACCCAAGGGAATCGACTGACTTTGTCGGAGTTGACCGGTGAGCTGAGCGAGAAAGTAATAACGGGAATTCGAAGCGGTTCGGACGGGAATATTCTTGTTCTGGAACCGTGGGTGTCGGAAACCAAGGTGTATCGATATTCAATCCCTGAGCAAAAGGTCACGGGGACCGTGACACTTCAGTTTCCCGATGAATACGTGAATATGGAGAACCTCTATACGGACACCAAGGGACAGTTTTATCTCACCGCTCTGGACGCGAGTGGAACCAAGGTATTCGTCTACGATGCAGAGGGGAAACTCTTGAATTCCGAATATCGGGAGGGCGTGAACGAAGCGGCTTTTCAGATGGGCAATACGTTTTATTTCGAAGCCTCCGTCGATTCCGGTCAAAAAAGAATTCTGTACCCGGTGAATATTGAAACCGCTGCATTTTTGGACATTGTCGATGTTTCGGAAGTTTTTGGAAACGAAAGTGTGTATCCCGGTCCCGATTACCTGTGCTCAATGAACAGTCAGGGACTGTACTGGTTCGACGAGACAACAAACGAGAAACAGACGATGATTTCTTGGGAGGAGAGCGGAATCGACAAGCGACTCCTCAGTAAAAGACTCGATATTGCCGTGTTATCCGGGGATGCCCTGTTTCTGATAGTCGAAAATGATTATTTAGAGAAGGATGTTTACGTGCTAAACCGGCAAAGCATCAATCCGAACGCCGGCAAAAAGGTCCTTGTTCTCGCATCGATGTTAACCGATGGGGACAGTTTTATGGAGGCAGCGATTCAAACCTTTAACGACAAGAACACTGAGCACAAGATTGTATACAAGGATTATTGGTCGGGGATTGATTACTCATTATCGTGGGAAGAAAAAGTTCTGGAAGTTGAACGAAAGATCCATCTGGATTTGATCTCCGGAAATGGACCGGATATCCTATGCTGCCCCAGCAGGGTGATGAAAGAATCGGGTTTGATGGAAGACCTGATGCCGCTCATCTATGCCGACAGCAATTTTTCTATGGAGGACTATCTTCCGAACCTGATTGAGGCTGCTCAGGACGGAGACGCCATTTACTCCTTTCCGATTTCGTTTGGTCTTGACGGACTTGCCGGGAAGGCTGCCTTCATCGGGGAGAAAACGGGATGGACGGTTGAAGAATTTGATCAGATGGCTCAAGCCTTGCCCAAAGGTGTGGTTCCAATAGCCAGATTCTCGCAGTCTGATTTGCTTCAAGAAGCACTCTCGGTACCTTCCGCAGGCTTCTACGACAGCGATTTGTCGGGAGAATGTATTTTGGAAGAGGAATTCATTTCTCTTCTGGAGTGGGCAAAGGAATACGGGGTTCCGGATGAAATAGCAAAAGAAAGGAGAGAATCCGGGGAGGAAGATGTAATAACAAACGAATTGCTGGAAACTGACAAATTAGCTGTAATGGATGTTGATATCTGGAGTGTATTATCGATGGAATGGCCATCCAGTTTATATGGACACAAAAAACCATTGACTTATACCGGCTTTCCGTCGCCCAATCGTTTGGGGCCTCCCGCGATATTGAACGACTATGCTATTACAGGGCATTGTACGGAGCCGGAAATCGCCTGGACGTTTATTGAGTTCCTTCTGTCGGAAGAGATGCAA
>JAFGGR010000201.1 GCA_016930475.1 Clostridiales bacterium
CTTCCTCGGGGATCCGGGCGATGCGAAGAAGGCAATCGCGGATATGGCGCTGTTTTTCGAGGAGGAGGGCTTCATAGGTGAGGGTTTGGCAGGTACAGCCACCGCACTCGTTGTAGACCGGGCAGAAAGGCTCGGCTCGATCCGGAGAGCGCTCGATGATACGGACGAGTCTTGCGGTCAGCATGCGGCTCCCGGTGTCGTCAAGGAGGACCTCGGCGGTCTCGCCGGGCATCAGGCCTTCACAGAGGACGACACGGCCGGCCATGGAAGCCGGGGGCGCGGTATCGTCCGAGGTCGGCTGTAAAGCACCTTCGGAATTACGGACGAGGTCGGCTATGGAGGCCGACTGCACGGTATCTTCTGAGTTCGACTCTGATAATTCGCCGGAGTTCCGCACCCGGGCGAGCGCGAGTCCGTCCGGGGTCAGACCGAAGGCTTGAATGATGTACTGGGTCGAATCCGGCTCGATCATGGTCAACACCGCCTGTCTCTTTTTCCATCATTATATCGGAACGGCTCGTTCTCTTTCCATCTTTTTGAAATATTGGTATGATAAGCGTGGTTTTGTATGCGCGCGAGGGATTCTGTCTTGCGTGGCCGGGCTTTTCGAGAGAACCTCAGACGAAACCGACAAATCGGATCCGGCGCATGATCAGCGATGAGGAAATACATGAAAAAAACTGATGAAAATCCGGCTTTGCCGGCAGATAACCAAGAAACCAAGCGAGTGCCTGTCGGTGAAATTCAAAGTTCGGTCCCGCAAGGCGTGCCGGACCCGGCACAAGCACAGGCTCAGACTGGTCCCCGACGTTCGACTTCTCCCGGAAGAGCCCAACCCGGTCAACGTTCAACGCGCCCTGTTTTGCCGGAGCATTCGGCCATCGCGGATGAGTTTCGGACAAGACTTCACGGGAAGCCGACACGCGCCGGACACAGAAGAACATGGTACGGCGAGCTGATCGGTGCGATATTGGGTATTTTGAAAATTGTTCTGGTCCTGGTTCTGTGCGTCACCTTCATCGTCGGCGGGTTCGGTGCCGGTATGCTGGTCGGCTATGTGACGACAACGACACCCGTGGAAATTGCCGATGTGATTCAGTCGGACAGTAAGAAGACCTCTTTTGTATATGATATCAACGGCGCACAGATCGCGCGCCTCACCGGAGTCGAAAATGTTGACCGTGTCGAGGTTTCTTTCAGCGAGATCAAAAACACCTATATCGATGAGGCGATCATCGCGATCGAGGACGAGCGGTTTATGGAACATACGGGCATCGACGTCAAGAGGATCGCCAGTGCCGTTCTCTCGTCGCTTTTCAATGCCGGATCGCCATCGCACGGCGGATCTACCATTACCCAACAGACCGTGAAACTAATCTCCGGGCAGGATGAGCGCTCTGCTCAGCGTAAGGTCCAGGAGTGGTATCGGGCCATGTGGCTCGAGGAGTCCTTTACGAAGGAAGAGATCCTCGACCTTTATATCAACTCCGCCCCGATGGGCAACAATTACATCGGGGTGCAGGCGGCCGCTCAGAATTATTTCGGAAAGGACGCCAAGGAACTGACGCTTCCCGAGTGCGCATTCCTGGCCGGCATTCCGAAGAGTCCCTCTTATTACAATCCGCTCCGCGAATCGGGCAAGCGGAACGCGATGCGCAGAATGCGTATCGTTCTCGATAAGATGCACGAACTTCAGATGATAACGGATGAGCAGTACAACAACGCTCTGAATACCGAATTGGTTTTCAAATCCAGACGCCAAACATCCGCAACGGCGATTAACTCATATTTCGTCGAGTATGTCATCGCGCAGGTGATTTCCGATCTTCAGAAGGAGCGAAACATCAGTGAGGCGATGGCCGAGAAACTGGTCCTGAACCGCGGCTACCAAATTTATACGACCCTGGAACCCGAAGTCCAGATGGTCATGGACGAAGCGTTCATGAATCAGGCGCTTTTCCAGAAGGATCCGGGAGCCCTTGAAGACCTCCCCGAGAAACCTCAGGGAGGCATGGTGATCATTAATGTTCAGACCGGAGCGATCGCCGGTATGGCGGGTGGCTACGGAGAAAAAGTGAGTAATCTCACCTTTAACCGAGCGGTAGGAGCGTTTCGCGATCCGGGCTCTTCAATCAAACCGTTGATCGACTACGCGCCGGCGTTTCAAACAAAGTTGATCACGGCGGCCACCATATATGATGACAAGAAGTCATATCTGGATCCTCAAAATCCGAACAATGTCTGGCCCAAAAATGCGGACGGGGCCTATAACGGCCCGATGACGATCCGAAAAGCGATCACTGCGTCGCGAAACACGATCGCTGTTCAGGTGTGGACCGATCTTTTCGAGCGGGACGAGGATATCGCACTGTGGTATTTGAAGAGAGTCGGCATTGACCGCATGAGTGAGAAAAATCCCTCAACGGCGATCGGAAGTTTTTTGTATGGTGTTTCCCCGCTCGAGATGGCGGCCGCATACGCCACTTTCCCCAATGAGGGGACTTACCGTGAGCCGTTTGCCTATACCAAGGTCCTCGACTCGGCCGGAAATATCGTTCTCGAAAAACACCCGGCCTCCTGGTCCGTCTATTCTCCGGAGACCTCTTTTCTGATCTCGGACATCCTGAAAGGGGTCATTACCGGGGGAACCGCGAGCGGTAATGTTCATACGATTTCGAATTCAAACGGGGAATATATCGCCGTCGCGGGCAAGACCGGAACCACCGAAGTCGATACCAGCGATATTCGCGACAAATGGTTCTGCGGTTATACGCCTTATTACGCGGCCGCGGTATGGTACGGCTTTGACAACGGTCTCAGACAAACGGCCGTACTGCGAGCCGATCGGAACAACGCAATGGAGATCTGGGACTACGTCATGCAAAAAATACACCTGGATCTTCCGGGCGCGGACTTTATTCGACCCGAAACCGTCGTATACCTAACGGTCTGTACGTCATCGGGGAAGCTGGCCAACCAATACTGCAAGGAAGCGGGGACTGCGGTCACGGAATATTTTGTTCTGGGCGATACCCTGACTCCGACCGAAACATGCACGTTCCATGTAGAGCCGACGCCGACGCCGGAGCCTCCGACACCGCCCCCCGAGCCTCCGGGATGACGAAAGTCGTGAGACTTCGGACCAACGTTGTTCGTCGCGTCAGGCGTCAGATCTTTTCGTGTTTTCGGCCTACGGGCTCGAAGTGATATCTACCGTACACGAAGGATCGAAAAACGTCCCGATGTCCGCGCCTTCAAGAATATCCTCCAGGATCTGCGATTGCGAGCCTTCGGCGATCACTCCGGCGATTCCCTGAGAAACGACCAGCGACATCGCCTTGATCTTGGTATGCATCCCACCCGTCGCGAGCCTGCTTCCGATGCCCCCGGCATGCTCCAGCATGTCCGGGTCGATGTGGCAGACCACCGGGATCCGATGAGCGCCCGCATTGCCCTTGGGGTCACTGTCGTAGAGTCCGTCGATATCGGAAAGAATGATCAGGAGATCTGCGTGCATCAGACAGGCTACATGAGCCGACAGTGTATCGTTATCGCCGAATGTTCCGTTATACAGGATCTCGTTTGTGGAAACGGTATCGTTCTCATTGACGACCGGCAAGATGCCCTTCTCCAGAAGCGACTCCATTGTATTTGAGATGTTTGTGCGGGTGTGGGTCTCCTCCAAGTCATCCTTGGTGAGGAGGATCTGACCGACGACATGGCTGTACTCGGCAAAACATCGGCTGTATACATTCATCAACTCGCATTGCCCGACGGCGGCGACCGCCTGCTTATCACGCATCTCCGTCGGTTTCTTCTCCATATCCAAACAGCCGACACCGACACCGATCGCGCCGGAGGTCACCAGGATGACCTGCTTGCCGCTGTTCATCAAATTAGAGATCGCGCGTGCCAACCGATCGATATTCCGAAGATTCATCCGACCGCTGTCAAAGGTGATCGTCGATGTGCCGACCTTGATCACGATCCTTTTCGCGCTCGCCATGACGCTTCTTCTGCCGTTCTGATTCTCTGTCATATCTTGAAATCCCGCCCTCCGGTCATTTTCGCAACACTGATTAGAATAATCCCAGTTGCCGAAAAAAGCAACAATTGGATTGGACGCAAATCATGATACTCGACGCTTATCGTTTATCTGAATCCACGATGAACTCATAAGAATGAAATCGAGGAACCGCTCCCCGCTGGAGTGGAGGAGCGGTCCGGCTCGATTTCAACGTGCTCATCACGGATGAGTATAATTTTAGGTTTATTTGAGAACGATAAGCGATACACCGAGTATTCTCAGAACACTCAACATAAGTGCTGTAACGACTTTAAGATATCCTGTTATAGGTCTCCCCGAGAGAACTTCCGCTCAGGATCAAGTATAGTTGATCACCTGAAACGGTAATCTCAAATTCCCATGGATCAGAAGTCATCGATCCGACTCCGGTGAAATAATTGTACTCATATTCATATTCAGAGTATTCAATACCTTCGTATTCGACATAGCATTTGCCGTCATCGCGAAAATCAAGCACCCAATCTCCGGTTTCCTCGTCCTCCCATTTCCCTTCGATCGGTGTGCCAACTATTATGTACGTCGGTATAATCGGCATCATCGAATATGTCGGAAGCACAATATCGATAGTTGGAAAGATTTCGCCTATTGTGGTTGTAGGCGTCGTTTCAATCACGGGACTCGTTGTAGCGATGGTCTCCAGAATGGTTGTTTCCGCGGTGGTGGTTTCCTGCACGGTTGTAACTGCAGCAGTCTCCGCCGCAGTAGTCGCCTCCGCTGCAGTGCTCTCAGTCGTTACATTAGCGGGGGTAGTCTCGGGCGGTGTCGTCGTTACATCGGCGGGGGTAGTCTCGGGCGGCGTCGTCGTTGTATCGGTTACAAGATGAACTACGCCGATTACGCCTCTTTTCAAGACACTTCCGTTGCCGAGGATCACTTTGTCTTTCTCAAAGGTAAATTCGATGGTTCCTCCCTCCATCGAAATGATACCCTTACCAGTATCTTTATCGTACACATACTTTCCGATGTATTCGCCATAAGGCGTATCGACGATCATTTTATTATCTCCGTAAAAAGTGTACTGAACCACTTCTTCCTCGTCATGCCAGTTATCGACAATCGTTCCGGTTCGGAAGAAAGCAAAATACACAACAATAGCAATTACGGCGATCAATAAAACTCCACCTGCGATAATCGCGGTCAGAGCAGCCGGAGGAAACTTCTTTTTTTCGACGGCAAAATTCTCATCCATATCAATCCCTCCAATCGGATAACACACCACATCTGCTAACTTGTATTGTATCATGTTTTAGAGGATGTGTTTTATATTTAACTTTTTCGTCGATCGTTTTCATGCCGGTTCTTCAGGCACCGAATCAAAACAAAAAGCGGCGGGTTTTGCCCCGTCGCCTTCGATCGAATCGGATCATTTCGCTCTACTTGATCCCCTCATGGTACTCCTGAAGAGACTTGACCGCTGATTCGGAGTAGCCGTTCTTGATAAACGCCCGAATACCCTTCGCACTCGCCAAAGCCGCCGTCATTGTAGTGATATACGGGATCTTGTTCTTGATCGCGATCTTGCGGATGTAGGAATCATCAAACTCGCTCATCTTAGAGCGCGGAGTGTTGATGATCAACTGGATCTCCCGGTTCGCGATGGCATCCGCAATATTCGGGCGCCCTTCGAAAAGCTTCTTGATCTCTTCGGCTTCGACACCGTTTTCGCGCAAGAACACACACGTTCCGTGTGTTGCCTTGATCGAAAAGCCGATTGCCTTCAGCTCGCGCGCCGCCTTGAGGCCCGCTTCCTTGTCCTTGTCATTCAAGCTGATGAGGACACAGCCGGAGGTAGGCAGAGGAGATTGCGTCGCCTCCTGTGCTTTAAAATAAGCCAGTTCGTAGGAGTTATCAAGACCCAGCACCTCGCCCGTTGACCGCATCTCCGGACCGAGAAGCGGGTCGACCTCCGGGAACATGTTAAACGGAAGCACAGCTTCTTTTACTCCGAAATGCGGAATGTTGCGGTGAACCAGGCGACTCATGTCATACTTCTTCCCCTCGCTCACGGCCATGACGATTTCCGTCGCGACGCGTGCCATCGCGATGTTGCAGACCTTGGATACCAGCGGAACCGTGCGAGATGCACGCGGGTTCGCCTCCAGTACATATACGACGCCGTCCGCGATCGCATATTGCATGTTCATCAGACCGACGACCTTCATTTCACTCGCGATGCGACGCGTGTAGTCGGTGATCGTCTCGATCAACTGTGGTGAAATACTGACCGGCGGGATCACGCACGCGGAATCTCCCGAGTGAACGCCGGCATATTCGATATGCTCCATCACGGTCGGCACAAAGGCATCCGTTCCGTCCGCAAGCGCGTCCGCTTCAACCTCTGTTGCGTTATTCAGAAAACGGTCGACCAGGATCGGTCGTTCCGGCGTTACGCCGACGGCAGCTTCCATATATTTGCTGAGCATTTCCTCGTCGCGAACGATCTCCATACCTCGCCCGCCGAGCACGTAAGAGGGACGTACCATCAGTGGATATCCGATACGATCGGCGATTTCGACAGCCTCCGCCGTATTGACCGCCATTCCGGATTCGGGCATCGGAATATTGAGACGTTCCATCATCATCCGAAACTGGTCACGATCCTCCGCAAAGTCGATCGTCTGCTGGGAGGTGCCCAGGATACGAACACCGGCTTGCTCGAGCTCGGCCGCGATGTTCAACGGCGTCTGCCCGCCAAACTGCACGATGACGCCCAAGGGCTTTTCCTTCTGATAGATGCTCAAGACATCCTCGACGGTCAACGGTTCAAAATAAAGTTTGTCCGACGTATCATAATCCGTCGAAACCGTCTCCGGGTTACAGTTGACGATGACTGTTTCATACCCTAGATCCCGCAGAGCGAAGGCCGCGTGCACGCAACAATAGTCAAACTCGATCCCTTGACCGATACGGTTCGGGCCGCCTCCCAGGATCATGACCTTCGGCTTGTCGCTCACTTGGGTCGTATCCGGTGCGTTATAGGTCGAAAAGTAATATGCCGCGTTCTCCACTCCGCTGACGGGCACGGCTTCCCAGCCCTCAACAACACCCAACGCCGTTCTTTGCTCGCGGATCTGCTTTTCGCTGGTTCCGAGAAGAAACGACAGATAGCGGTCGGAAAAACCGTCTTTCTTCGCCCTCGTGAGTAGTTCGTCCGGAATGATCCCGCCTTTATACCCGAGGATCTCCTCTTCCAGCATGACTAATTCTCTCATCTGCTCGATGAAATAAGTCTTGATATACGTCAACTCGAAAAGCTTATCGACATCCCCGCCCTTGCGAAGCGCCTCATACATGATGAACTGACGCTCGCTGGTCGGCTCGATCATCATGGCCATTAATTCTTCAAGGGATTTTCGGTTGAAATCCCTGGCAAATCCCAAACCGTACCGACCAATCTCCAGTGAGCGTATGGCCTTCTGGAGGGCTTCCTTATAGTTCTTGCCGATGCTCATGACCTCACCGACCGCGCGCATCTGTGTGCCGAGTTTATCAATGGATCCGGGAAATTTCTCGAATGCCCAGCGGGCAAACTTGACAACGACATAGTCACCGGAAGGCGTGTATTTTTCGAGCGTTCCATCTCGCCAGTACGGAATCTCGTCAAGCGTCAGTCCGGCCGCGAGCATCGCGGAAATAAAAGCGATCGGAAATCCGGTCGCCTTGGACGCCAGGGCCGAGGAACGCGAGGTCCTCGGGTTGATTTCGATAATAACGACACGATCGGTCTTCGGATCGTGTGCAAATTGAACGTTCGTGCCTCCGATGACCTCGATCGCTTCGACCACTCGATAGGAGTATTCCTGAAGTCGAGCCTGCAGTTCGGGGCTGATGGTCAGCATCGGCGCGGAGCAAAACGAATCGCCCGTGTGGACACCGACCGCATCGATGTTTTCGATGAAACAAACGGTGATCATCTGGTTTTTGCTGTCGCGGACGACCTCAAGTTCCAGTTCCTCCCACCCGAGAACAGACTCCTCGACCAGAATCTGGCCGACCATGCTGGCTGCGATTCCCCGGTTAGCGATGATGTTGAGTTCCTCAAGATTATAAACCAGTCCGCCGCCGGTTCCGCCCATGGTATAGGCCGGGCGGATAACGACCGGATAACCGAGCTCCGATGCGATCGATTCCGCCTCTTCAACACTGTACGCCGCTTTGCTTCGCGGCATCTCGATACCCAGGCGATTCATCGTTTCTTTAAAGGCGATCCGGTCTTCGCCTCTCTCAATCGCATCGATCTGAACACCGATCACCCGAACGCCGTATTTCTCAAAAACACCGGCCTTGCTGAGCTCCGAGCAAAGATTGAGCGCCGTCTGACCGCCAAGATTCGGCAGTACAGCGTCCGGGCGCTCTTTTGCGATGATCTCAGTCAGACTCCGGACATTCAGCGGTTCGACATACGTAACATCCGCGATTCCGGGATCCGTCATGATCGTAGCCGGATTGGAGTTCACCAATACAATTTGGTACCCCAACTGGCGAAGAGCCTTACAGGCTTGTGTTCCGGAGTAGTCAAACTCACATGCTTGTCCGATGATGATCGGCCCGGAACCAATGATAAGAACCTTGTGAATATCGGGTAATTTGGGCATAACGTCTCCCCTTGAAACGTGGTCGGTCACCGATCTTTCGGCTTCCTCCCGTCCGGTCATTATCCTTGCCGCGCCAACTGCGACGGGCAACATGTCGAAAGAATTGTAGCCTATAACCGTTAAAAATGCAAAGCAAAATTACTTGTGTTCGCTCATTTCCGATAACAAAGGAATGTCGAAAAAAAACGTCCCGGATCTGCATCCGGGACGTTCATACGACTGCGATAACCGTTCTTACTCAATGATCGTTGAAACGGTTCCGGCACCGACCGTACGGCCACCCTC